>NZ_PNCZ01000039.1:0-96510 GCF_005887425.1 Pseudoalteromonas sp. S2721 | reverse complement strand
TCTGCCTTTTCTGCAGCGATACGTTCTTGTTCTAAACGTTCAGCTTCTACTTTTTCTGCCGCAATGCGTTCTTGCTCTAAACGTTCAGCTTCTGCCTTTTCGGCTTCAATTCGCTGTTGTTCTTCTATTTGCTTCTGGTTATCAGCCTCTTTTGCTGCTTGCTCTGCTTGTTGCTTATCTGATTTGCCAAAACCAAACCAAGACAGGAATTTACTTTTTTTTGCCATACTTGCTAATAACCACTTATAAAAATCTGATAAACTTACATGAATAATAGTTTGGTGACAGTTCAGCTTTTTAGCCAAACATAAACAGGTACCATCTATCGCTAAGGTCGCAATACTATCACTTTTAGCGCAGTAGAAAAATGACACGCTAGCTATTGCATACAATATTATCTGAGCTAGGGGTCAGTTACCAATGATTAGTGAGTTAAATGAGAAAAAAATCAACAGCTAACCGCCAAGCAAAAGCAGCGAACAATAAATCAGCAAATGGTTTTATTCGTATTATTAGTGGGCAATTTCGCGGTAGAAAATTACCAGTAAAAGATGTGCAAGGCTTGCGTCCAACCACAGACCGTATAAAAGAAACAGTATTTAACTGGCTCATGCAAGATACCCGAGGCGCAGCTGTTCTTGACTGCTTTGCTGGTTCTGGCGGCTTAGGGTTTGAAGCTTTATCGCGCTTTGCTGATCATGCTGTGTTTTTCGAACTAGATAAAAGTGCCGCTAGCCAGCTAAAAGAAAACATTAACATGCTTAAATTGGATAATGCCGTCGTAAAACAAGGCAATAGCCTTTCATTATTAGAACAAAAGACGCAAAACGAGCAATTTGATCTAATTTTTGTTGACCCGCCATTTCGACAAAACTTGGCTGAAAAAAGTTGTTTTTTACTCGAAAAAAATAACTGGTTATCTGCCCAAGCACTTATATATGTTGAGGTCGAAAGCGAACTAAGCGACCTAAGCTCACCAGATAACTGGATGCTTTTAAAAGAAAAAACTGCCGGACAAGTAATTTGTCGGCTATATCAACGCCAGACAAATTAACACTGTTTTGCAAACCTAGTTTCTGTTAATATTATTCTTTACATGTGGTGTTGCTTCGGATTACAATACCGCACCATTTTTGAACCACTTGGTCGTTATTCGATCAACTTGAGCAACGCTCATTATTTAGGTAGGTGAATTTTTAATGCCAGTAATTAAAGTAAGAGAGAACGAACCGTTTGACGTAGCACTTCGTCGCTTCAAGCGTTCATGTGAAAAAGCAGGTATCCTTTCAGAAGTTCGTCGTCGCGAGCACTATGAAAAACCAACAGCTGAGCGTAAGCGTAAAAAAGCTGCTGCAGTAAAGCGTCACATGAAGAAGCTTTCTCGCGATAACGCACGTCGCGTTAAATTATACTAATCAGTATTTGGTCTTGTATAAATGAGCCTTTTATTAACGCTAAAAGATGCGCAAAAAGATGCGATGAAGGCAAAAGACAAAGAACGTCTTAAACCTATCCGCATGGTACTTGCTGCAATCAAGCAACGTGAGATTGACGAGCAAATTACACTTGATGACGACGGTATTACCGCTGTTTTAGTAAAGCTTGTTAAGCAACGTCGCGATTCTTACACCCAGTACATTGATGCGGGTCGTGAAGATTTAGCTGAAATTGAAGCCAGTGAGATTAAAGCACTTGAAGAATTCTTACCTCAACAATTGAGTGAAGAAGAAATCATTGCTCTTATTGACTCGGCTATAGCTGATACAAACGCAGCGGGTATGCAAGACATGGGTAAGGTAATGGGAGTTATCAAAAGCAAAGCTGAAGGTCGTGCCGATTTAGGTAAGATTTCTGGCTTAATCAAGCAACGATTAACTGCCTAACCCCCACATACAGATGTATGATTCAAGCAAACCGAGCCTAGTGCTCGGTTTCTTGCTTTTAGTCTTTCATAAACACAGTAATTGTGTTCAAATCTTATTTTACAACGCATAGATAGCGCAGGAAAAAACAACAGCTATGGCCGGAAAGATCCCTCGACAGTTTATTAATGATTTACTCGCACGCACAGATATTGTTGAGTTAATTGATTCGAGAGTTGGCCTAAAAAAAGCAGGTAAAGACTACCAAGCCTGTTGCCCATTTCACAACGAAAAGTCACCCTCTTTTACCGTTTCTCAAGATAAACAGTTTTACCACTGCTTTGGTTGTGGTGCCAATGGCAATGCAATTTCATTTGTCATGGAATACGACAAATTAGAGTTCGTTGACGCCATTGAAGAATTAGCGAGTATGCTCAATTTAGACGTACCTCGCGAACAAGGCACAAGCTCAGGCCCGCAACGCACCGCAGAACAAAAGCGCTCTGATTACGATTTAATGTTACATGCTGCTCGCTTTTACCAACATCAATTAAAGCATCATGCCAACTCGAAAACGGTTATCGACTATATCAAGGGTCGTGGTTTAAGCGGTGAAACAGCGAAAAAATTCATGATTGGTTATGCGCCAAGTGAATGGGAAGCGCTATGCCAGCAACTTGGCCGCAATAAAGAACAAAAAGAGCAGCTTGTAGAACTAAAGCTAGCCTCTGAAAAATCGCCTGGTCGTCAATTTGACTTCTTCCGTGATCGACTCATGTTTCCTATTCGCGATAAACGCGGTCGGGTGATTGCATTTGGTGGCCGTGTTATGCAAGCGGATCAAGGTCCTAAGTACCTTAATTCACCAGAAACCCGTATTTTCCATAAAGGCTTTGAGCTTTATGGTTTATACGAAGCCAAGCAAGCGCATAAAAAACTTGAACATATTTTAATTGTTGAAGGCTACATGGATGTCGTTGCTTTAGCTGAGCAAGGCATCGAATATGCCGTCGCCGCCCTTGGCACAGCAACCACTGCAGAGCATATGCACACTTTATTTAGAACCACGGATAAAGTGATTTGCTGCTACGACGGTGACCGTGCTGGCCGCGATGCAGCTTGGCGAGCGCTTGAGAATGCACTGCCTTATCTTGGTGATGGTAAGTCGTTGAAGTTTGTGTTTTTACCAGATGGTGAAGACCCTGATTCACTGGTACAAAAGGAAGGTAGAGACGCTTTCGAAGCTAGGTTAAGCGAAGCGGATGATTTTACTAAGGTGCTGTTTAATAAGCTCAGCCAAGAGATAGACCTGACACAAGACGCAGGTAAAGCAAAGCTCCTTAGTGATGCCCTACCACTAATTGAAAAAATCCCGAGTGATTTTTACCAAGAGAATATTTTGGAACATCTTGGCCGCTTAATTGGTCGAACAAGAGAGCAATTAAATAATCGTGTTAAGTCACCAAAGCAACAGCATGCGATTGAGCGTAAATTTAAAATAACGCCGATGCGCCAAGCGATTGGTATTTTATTGCAACACCCAAGTTTGGCGACCAGCATTGCTTATATGCCGGAGTTAGCTGAGATGAAAATAGCCGGTATTGAGCTATTTTTACGCATTCAGCACTTAGCACTAGAACGTGAAGGTATCACCACCGCACAAATTTTAGAGTCATTTAGGGATGGCGCTGAATATGACGCGCTGGTGAAATTAGCCACTTGGCAGCATCAAATAAATGACGATCGTTTAGAGACGGTTTTTAAAAATACTTTTAAATTTATTGAAGACCAGTGTTTAAATTATCGACTAGAGACCCTATTAATAAAAGACAAGACCCAAGGCTTAAGCAGCGAAGAAAGGCTGGAATGCCACTTACTAACGCAAGCGTTAAAAGGCAGCAACAGCTAGTCAGAATTGAATAATGCTGTTATACTGTGCTATTCACTGCGTCTAGTTAGTTTTCGTGTCGCTTAATTAGTAAGCGAGCTGGCGCCTGTTGTATCAACTTTCAGAGTGGAAGAATAAATCTCTATGGATCCAACTCCTCAGTCACAATTAAAGCTTCTGATTCAAAAAGGTAAAGAGCAAGGTTATTTAACTTTTGCAGAAGTTAATGATCACCTTCCACAAGACATTATCGACTCAGATCAGGTAGAAGATATCATTAGCATGATTAATGATATGGGTATCAAGGTAAGTGAAAACGCACCTGATGCCGATGAATTAATGATGCAAGAAACAACGACAGACGAAGACGCAGCAGAAGCCGCGGCAGCTGCACTTGCGACTGTAGAAAAAGAGATCGGTCGAACAACTGACCCTGTACGTATGTATATGCGTGAAATGGGTACTGTTGAACTTCTTACGCGTGAAGGCGAAATCGTAATCGCTAAGCGTATTGAGGAAGGTATTAACCAAGTACAGATTTCAGTTGCTGAATACCCAGAAGCAATTACTTATCTACTAGAGCAATGGGACAAATTCGAAGCTGAAGAAATGCGCTTAAGCGATATTATCTCTGGCTTCTTTGATCCTAATAATGAAGACGAATCACAAATTTCTGCAACACACATCGGTTCTGAGTTAAACGAAGAGCAACTCGACGAAGAAGACGACGAAGACGATGATGACGAAGATAGTGATGATGATAACGATGATGATAACGATGGCGACACAGGTCCAGATCCTGAAGAAGCCCGTATTCACTTCGAAAACTTACGTGAGCTTTATAACAAAGCACGCGAAACGTTCGAAGAAAAAGGTCGCTCACACCCTGACTCACTTGTAGCTATTGCAGAAATCGGCGAACTATTTAAAACATTTAAATTAGTGCCAAAACAGTTTGACCGCATGGTTAACAACATGCGTGAAATGATGGACCGCGTTCGTGTACAAGAACGTATCATCATGAAGCAAGCTGTACAAATTGCTAAGTTACCGAAAAAGAACTTTATCAAGCACTTTGCAAATAACGAAACAGACACAAGCTGGATCGACCTTGAGATTGCTGCAAACGAGAAATACTCAGTAGCACTTGAATCAGTTAAACCAGAAATCATTCGTTGCATCAGCAAACTAAGTGCGATTGAAGAAAGCACTGGCCTTAGCATCGAACGAATTAAAGACATCAACCGTCGTATGAGTATTGGTGAAGCGAAAGCTCGCCGTGCGAAGAAAGAAATGGTTGAAGCGAACTTACGTCTTGTAATTTCAATTGCGAAAAAATACACCAACCGTGGTTTACAATTCTTAGACCTTATCCAAGAAGGTAATATTGGTCTAATGAAAGCGGTTGATAAGTTCGAATACCGCCGTGGTTATAAGTTCTCAACTTATGCAACATGGTGGATCCGTCAAGCAATCACACGTTCGATTGCTGACCAAGCACGTACCATTCGTATTCCTGTGCACATGATTGAGACGATCAACAAGTTAAACCGTATCTCTCGTCAAATGCTACAAGAGATGGGTCGTGAGCCGAGCCCAGAAGAATTAGCTGAGCGTATGTTAATGCCTGAAGACAAGATCCGTAAGGTACTTAAGATCGCTAAAGAGCCAATTTCAATGGAAACACCAATCGGTGATGATGAAGATTCGCACTTAGGTGACTTCATTGAAGATACCACAATCGATTCACCTATTGATTCAGCAACCATGGAATCACTACGTGGCGCAACAAACGATGTACTAGCGGGCTTAACAGCACGTGAAGCTAAAGTATTACGTATGCGTTTCGGTATCGACATGAACACTGACCATACATTAGAAGAAGTAGGTAAACAATTTGACGTAACACGTGAGCGTATCCGTCAAATCGAAGCGAAAGCGTTACGTAAATTACGTCACCCTTCTCGCTCTGACTTACTGAAAAGCTTCTTAGATGCTAAGTAATTTAGTATCGCGTTATTAACTAAAAGGCCGCTGTTGCGGCCTTTTTTCTATTCGAGAGATATTCATGGCTTGGATCCAAATTCGCATCAATGCAAACGCAGACAACGCTGAATTAATCAGCGACTTACTCATGGACACTGGCAGTGCCTCAGTCACTTATGTTGATGCCAAAGATACTCCTATTTATGAGCCAAAGCTTGGTACTGTGCAGTTATGGGCTGATACCACAGTGATTGGCCTGTATGACGCAAACCATGATATGGACAGCGTTGTAGCAACATTAAATGCTGAAGCAACACTCGCCGATAAGCTCGTTTATAAAATTGAACAGCTTGAAGATAAAGATTGGGAACGTGAATGGATGGATAACTTCCACCCTATTCAATTTGGTGATCGCTTATGGATCTGTCCAAGTTGGCGCGATATTCCCGACCCTGATGCGGTTAATGTATTGCTCGACCCTGGCCTTGCTTTTGGCACAGGTACCCATGCAACCACTGCGCTTTGTTTAAAGTGGCTAGAAAGCCAAGATTTAACAGGTAAAACCGTGGTCGACTTTGGTTGTGGCTCAGGTATTTTAGGAATTGCGGCGATCAAACTCGGGGCAGAGCGTATGATCGGTATCGATATAGATCCTCAAGCCCTTGAAGCAAGCCGCGATAATGCAAAACGTAATGGCGTTGCAGATAAACTTGAAGTGTATTTACCTGAAGATCAACCAGAGTTTACAGCCGATATTGTGGTTGCAAACATCTTAGCTCAACCACTTCGTGAACTACATGAAGTGATTTTAGGTCTTTTAAAACCGAATGGTAAAATTGCTATGTCAGGAATTTTAGAAGAACAAGCTCAGTCTGTAGCCGATGTTTATGCCCCGTTTTTAGCACTTGATGAAGTGGCTGTTGAAGGTGAATGGACCCGTGTCAGCGGCGTCAAAAAAGCTTAAACAGCACTAGAGCATTTACTCAAACATAATAGGTAAAGCCTATATTTAACAGGCTTTACCTTATTTTTACAGTTAATCGTTTCGCACTTTTTTGCGAGTAAAAAAATTTCTGTTTAAATATCAAACAAATCAACCTACCCGTCAAACTGTTATCAAAAGTCAATACGAAAAGGGCAAAAAAAAGTCACTTTTGTTCAATTTATAGCCTTTGATTTTTGTCAAAAAAACCGTAAACTTAGCGCCCCTTGAAAAGAGGCCAATTGAATAACAGTGCGTATCGGTTCATACCAACTTGAGAACAATGTAATTGTCGCGCCAATGGCAGGCATTACAGACAGACCATTTAGACAACTTTGCCGTCGCTTAGGTGCGGGCCTTGCTGTTTCTGAAATGCTCTCGTCAAACCCGAAAGTATGGAAAACTGAAAAATCGATGAACCGTATGGATCACAGCGGTGAATCGGGAATTCGTTCGGTGCAAATCGCCGGAGCCGATCCTGAGCTTATGGCACAGGCAGCACAATTCAATGTCAGCAATGGTGCACAGATCATAGATATCAATATGGGGTGCCCAGCTAAAAAAGTGAATAAGAAACTCGCAGGCTCTGCCTTATTACAGTTTCCTGAATTAGTACAAGAGATACTCGATGCCGTTGTAAACGCTGTTGATGTCCCTGTCACTTTAAAAATCCGTACTGGATGGGATCAGGATAACCGTAATGGTGTCGAGATTGCGAGAATAGCTGAACGTTATGGCATTGCCTCACTGGCAGTACATGGGCGAACGCGCGCATGTATGTATAAAGGTGAAGCAGAGTACGCCACAATTAGGGATATTAAACGTTCAGTGTCTATCCCTGTCGTTGCCAATGGTGATATTACTTCACCAGAAAAAGCAAAGCAGGTTTTGGATTATACGGGTGCAGATGCCATTATGATTGGTCGAGCCGCCCAAGGTCGCCCTTGGATTTTTAGGGAGATAGACCACTATTTGCGAACTGGAGAACATTTGCCAGCACCTGAAATTGCAGAGGTGCGTAGCATTTTGATGGAGCATTTAGACAATCTTCATCAGTTTTACGGGGAGCCAATGGGAGCGCGTATCGCTCGAAAGCATGTATCTTGGTATTTGCAAACCCATGACAGTGACGGTCAGTTTAGGCGAGTATTTAATGCGTTAGATAACCCACAGGCACAAGTCGACGCATTAGAAGAATACTTTAAAACACTAGCAGCTAACTAAGAAAGAAAGAGACATATAACGATGTTCGAACAAAACGTGACTTCTCCATTTATCACAAACCCTCATGTACAGTCACACGAGAAACCACAGCCGTTGCGTGATGCAGTGAAAAAAGCTGTTCATCACTACTTAAAGCAGCTTAATGGTCAAGACGTACAAGACGTATACGACCTTGTTCTTTCTGAGCTAGAAGCACCATTACTTGAAGAAGTAATGACGTACACGCGTGGTAACCAAACTCGTGCTGCAATCTTACTAGGTATCAACCGTGGTACTTTACGTAAGAAGCTTAAAAAATACGGCATGAACTGATATAAAAGTTTTTAAAGAACTGATATAAAAGTTTTGAAAAAAGCACCTTAGGGTGCTTTTTTTATAGCTGTTAAAAACTATGCAAAATCCTCACGCTTTAAACGTCGTTTTTTAAAGCAGATTCAGTTAAAATACCGCCTTTCTAAGCTAGCTCAAACATTGAGGTAATCAAAACTACAATGGATACACATCGTCCAATTCGTCGCGCACTATTAAGTGTGTCAGATAAAACCGGTATCGTTGAATTTGCTCGCGCTCTTGAAGCACAAGGCGTGGATATTTTATCAACTGGCGGTACTTGCAAATTACTTGCTGATAACGGCATCAAAGTCACTGAAGTATCTGACCATACTGGTCACCCTGAGATCATGGATGGTCGCGTAAAAACACTTCATCCAAAAATTCACGGCGGCATCCTAGCGCGTCGCGGTCAAGATGAAGACGTAATGAGCGAGAATAACATCTCTGCTATCGATATCGTTGTAGTTAACTTATACCCCTTCGCAAACACTGTTGCGAAAGAAGACTGCAGCCTAGAAGATGCGATTGAAAACATTGATATCGGTGGTCCAACTATGGTTCGCGCTGCGGCGAAAAACCATAAAGACGTAACTATCGTAGTTAATGCAAAAGATTACGACCGTGTGATCAGCGAAATGCAAAGCAACAACGGTTCAACAACGTATAAAACACGTTTTGATCTAGCTATTGCTGCTTACGAGCACACAGCTCAGTACGATGGCATGATTGCAAACTACTTTGGCAAGATGGTTCCTGACTACACAGAGGAAGCAGCTGAAGAGACTAAGTTCCCACGTACTATCAACATGCAGTTCACTAAGAAGCAAGATATGCGCTACGGTGAAAACTCACACCAAGACGCTGCTTTTTATGTTGAAAACGACTTAACTGAAGCATCTGTTGCGACGGCAGTTCAACTGCAAGGTAAAGCACTTTCTTACAACAACATTGCTGACACTGACGCAGCATTAGAGTGTGTAAAAGAATTCGACGTACCAGCGTGTGTAATCGTAAAACATGCGAACCCTTGTGGTGTGTCAATTGGTGACAACATTCTTGAAGCTTATGATCGTGCATTCAAAACTGACCCTACATCAGCATTTGGTGGCATCATCGCATTCAATAAAGAACTTGATGCAGACACAGCTGAAGCAATTGTTGCTCGTCAATTCGTTGAAGTTATCATTGCACCAAAAGTATCTGAAGCAGCTGCACAAATCGTATCTGCAAAGCAAAACGTACGTTTATTAGAGTGTGGTGAGTGGTCTGGGAATGCAACAGGTCACGACATCAAGCGTGTTAATGGCGGTATTCTAGTTCAAGACCGCGACCTAGGCATGGTAACGCAAGGCGACCTTAAAGTTGTATCTAAGCGTCAACCAACTGAGCAAGAATTAAAAGATCTTTTATTCTGCTGGAAAGTAGCTAAATTCGTTAAGTCTAACGCAATCGTTTATGCACGTGACGGTATGACGATTGGTGTAGGTGCAGGCCAAATGAGCCGTGTTTACTCAGCTAAAATTGCGGGTATCAAAGCCGCTGACGAAAACCTTGAAGTTAAAGGTTCAGTTATGGCATCGGATGCATTCTTCCCATTCCGTGACGGTATTGATGCAGCAGCAGAGGCTGGCATTACCGCAGTTATTCAACCAGGTGGCTCAATGCGCGATGAAGAAGTTATCGCTGCAGCTGACGAAGCTGGTATGGCAATGGTATTTACAGGTATGCGCCATTTCCGCCACTAATCACATAAAGGGTTAAGCAAATAGCTTAACCCTTTTTGTTTGCCACAAATTCACGTATTCTGATTAATAATAATTACCCATATAATGAAGGAATAGATGATGAAATTTGCCGTAAAAACGTTACTCGTTGCCAGCCTTGCACTGACATCAGCACAGGCTCTAAGCCATGGCCATGAATCAGCGCTTACACAAGCCGTGCAATCAAGTGAACGTGATGCTAAAAATAGCGCACGTGATAAATATCGCCATCCAGTTGAGACACTTGAGTTCTTTGGCTTTAAGCCAAACATGACCGTTGTTGAAATTGCGCCGGGCGGTGGTTGGTACAGCGAAATCCTTGCGCCAGCTGTAAAAGGCCATGGTGTTTACTACGCGGCACATTTCCCTGCTGATTCTGAGGTGGGTTATTACCAACGTTCATTAGCTGGTTTTAAGAAAAAGATGAGCGATGACGCACGCTTCAGTGAAGTTAAACTAACTGAATTTGCACCAGTAACACATCTTGATATTGCACCAGCGGGTAGCGCAGATCTTGTCTTAACATTTAGAAATGTACACAACTGGTACATGGGTAAAGATAAAGAAGGCGCGTTAAGTGCGTTTAAAGCATTTTATAAAGCACTTAAACCAGGCGGCACTTTAGGTGTGGTTGAACACCGTCTACCTGAAGCGCGCAGCGATGAAGATCAGAAATCATCAGGTTATATGAAGCAAAGCTATGTAGTTGATATTGCAAAGCAAGCTGGCTTTGAACTGGTGGCAAGCAGTGACATTAATGCAAACCCACTTGATACAGCAGATCACCCTAAAGGGGTGTGGACACTACCACCAAGCCTTCGTTTAGGCGAGCAAGATGCCGCGAAGTATAAAGCGATTGGTGAAAGTGATCGTATGACGCTGAAGTTTAAAAAACCGCTATAAATAGGATTATACGCCATGAATGTACTTGTCATCGGCAGTGGCGGCCGCGAACACGCTCTTGCGTTTAAGGCTGCACAAAATACTAAAGTAAACACCGTTTTCGTAGCTCCTGGTAACGCAGGTACTGCACTAGAGCCAAAACTTGAAAACGTAGCTATCAACGTTGAAGACCTAGCAGGTTTAGTTACTTTTGCTAAAGAAAACAACGTTGAGTTAACTATTGTTGGTCCAGAAGTACCGCTTGTTTTAGGTGTCGTTGATACATTCCGTGAAAACGGTCTAGCTATCTTTGGCCCAACAGCAGGTGCTGCACAGCTAGAAGGCTCGAAGTCATTCACTAAAGACTTCTTAGCACGTCACGACATTCCAACAGCTGATTACCAAACGTTTGAGCAAATCGATCCAGCACTGGCTTACCTAAAAGAAAAAGGTGCGCCAATTGTTGTTAAAGCTGATGGCTTAGCAGCAGGTAAAGGCGTTATCGTTGCGATGACAGAGCTTGAAGCTGAAGAAGCTATCCGCGATATGCTTGCAGGCAACAGCTTCGGTGAAGCCGGTAGCCGTGTAGTTATCGAAGAGTTCTTAGAAGGTGAAGAAGCTTCTTTCATCGTGATGGTTGATGGCAAAAACGTACTGCCATTTGCAACTAGCCAAGACCACAAACGCGCTTACAACGGTGACCAAGGTCCAAACACTGGTGGCATGGGTGCATACTCACCGGCTCCAGTTGTTACAGATGAAATTCACCAACGTATTATGAACGAAGTGATCAACCCAACAGTTGAAGGTATGGCAAAAGAAGGCCACCCTTACACTGGTTTCTTATACGCTGGTTTAATGATCACCGCTGATGGTACGCCAAAAGTAATCGAATACAACTGTCGTTTTGGCGACCCTGAAACACAACCTATGATGCTTCGTCTTAAGTCTGACCTTGTTGAACTTATCGAAGCGGCTAACCGTGAAGAACTAGATAAAACAGCAATCGAGTTCGACCCACGTGCAGCAGTCGGTGTTGTATTAGCAGCTAAAGGCTACCCAGATAGCTACCCGAAAGGTGATGCAATCAGCGGCTTGCAAGTTACTTACCCTGAAAGTGAGAAAGTATTCCACGCAGGGACTAAGCAAGACGGCGACAACGTAGTAACAGCTGGCGGTCGTGTACTGTGTGCTACGGCACTTGGCAACACTGTAACTGAAGCGCAGCAACGTGCTTATAAACTAGTTGATCAAATCAGCTGGGAAGGCATGGAATATCGTACTGATATCGCCTATCGTGCAATTGCTCGCGAACAGAATTAAGGTCAAACCAGTCTAATTCTGAAAAAAGCGCAGTTTATCTGCGCTTTTTTAATGCTACACTATGAGAATATTTACCTAGATAAAGAACTAATTTTGAATAATAAAGCACTGAAATATAACTTTGTTTCATTTCTTATTCTGACAATTTTGTTTTTTATCATTGCTACCCTAGCTGCACATTTAGCCAGCCCTACCCGCTACACCATAGATAAAACAGCCCCCATCTACAGTAATACGGCGTATCGAATAGATAGCAGTAAAGCGCTAACACTCGAGCAGTTTTTAGCTGAGCCAGACAAGCTTAAACATCGCCCTTTTAAAGATGTTGAATGGGATTTAGCAGCGCAGGATTATTGGTTAAAGCTTGATTTAGAAAACCGTCAAGCTAAGCCTGTGGAGCTGGCGATTCACTTTGACAACCCTATGGTTGATTACCTTAGCGTTTATCATGTTGATGATACAGGGCAGCTTATAGATACAACCGAGCTAGGTGATAAAGTCTCTGGCCTTAGTTTGTTTCAATACAGTACACCGCACAGCATGCTCACCATGCAGGGCTATGAACAAACATCCCTCATTATAAAAATAGATACGGTTGGGATTAGCAAAACACCTATTAATATTTATGGTGAAAAAGAGTTTCAAGACCTACTACGTTCGCAATCAGGAATTTGGGGGATCTTCATTGGTGTGCTGATCATGGCAGCTCTGTATAACTTGGTATTATTTTTAGGGATCCGTGACCGCGTCTATCTTATTTATATAGGCTACATCATCTCAGCACTACTACTTATGGGCTCAGTGCTAGGCTTTGGTTTTTATTTATGGCCGTTATCGTGGCAAATCTTTTTTAATGAGCAAGTGGTCTTCAGTAACTACGCGATTGCATTTTTCACCGTCGCCTTTTGCACCATGTTCTTACGCTACCATAAAGACAATTGCCGCTTATACAAACTCAGTATCAGCTTTTTAGCCTTGCTGTTCAGCCTCGGTTTGCTCAGCTTTTTTATGTTGGAATACCATTCCTCGAAAATCTTTTTTGCCATCATGGTGCCGTTATACATTTTATGTATTTGCATGATTTACAAAAAGTTGGTGAGTGGTTTTCGGTGGGCAAAGTTTTACGTCATGTCGTGGGTGCCACTGATTGTAGGCGCTGCCATTCAGCCATTAGAACTAACGGGCTTTATTCCCTACAGTTTTGCTGTTAGGCACATATTTTTAGTCGCCATTCTCTGTGAGATTGTGCTTATGGCAATGGCGCTGGCAGACCGTGTTCGTTATCAACGTGAAAAAGCGCTGTATCATGCAACCCATACGCAACAAACTGAGCTACTCAACCAAGCAATGCTCAAACAAGCTTATATGGCGATTACCTCGGAGCAAAGACTCGCTAACCTTTGTTTAGTGAAAATAGAGCAATTCAATGCCCTTATGAGCATTCTAAAGCCAAGCCAAAGCAGCCAAATAATTATCACTGTTGCCCAATCGCTAGAGCATCAAATTAATAAAAATAGGCAATTTATTAATTTAGAATCAGCGTTAGATAACAGTCCAAAAGTGGCTGACTTAGGCAATGGTGTACTGGCTTTTATTTCGACCAAAATTCAATCGAAAGCAGAAATCTATCAAGAACTTAGCAATATATGCAAGCAGCTACCTAAGCAATATAAAGTTGCAGGCTTAGACCTTCAGCTTTATTACCGCTATAGCATTACTGAACCGGTGAGTGATGATGGCTTTGATATTTGGCTGCAACGTGGCTACTTAGGTTTATCGCAAAAACAGCAAAATATAGACTTTAGTAAAGCTCATATTGATATGGATGTGAGCCTTGCTGCTGAGTTACAACAAGCAATGCGAAGTAATACCTTAGCCATTTACTTACAGCCCATTATCAATTTACGCAGCGGTGCGATCTGTGGCGCAGAGGCATTGTTACGCTGGCCTACAGCAGGGAAATACCTGGATATTGAGCAACTCATTTTATTGGCTGAACGTACTGGTTTAATTAACGAATTGAGCTTATGGGTGATTGATCAGGCTTGCCTAGCCGCTGCAAAGCTTAATCGACAAGGCTATCGCGACCATACCATTAGCGTTAATTTAAGTGCTAAGAATCTCGCGATCCCTAAGCTGGTCGAAAAAGTCGAAAACACCATTCTAAAACATGGCATTACTGCGGATCAGTTAAAGTTTGAATTAACTGAGTTTGCGCTTATAAAGAACCATGATGAAATGGTCAGCTTTATCAGCGAACTCAATAAACTCGGTAGCAAGGTGGTACTCGATGATTTTGGTACTGGTTACTCGTCGTTAAACTACTTAGTAAATTATTCTTTTAGTACGATTAAAGTCGATAAGAGCTTTATTCTGGATTTAGTGAATAACACTACCAACCAAGTGGTGGTAAAAACGGCCATTGATATGGCCCATAACCTTGATATGAATATCACCATCGAAGGCATTGAAGACCAAGAAACAGAAAAAATGCTGATCAAGATGGGCGCAGATCAAGGGCAAGGCTATTATTACAGCAAAGCGGTGCCGATTAATGAGTATCTAAGCTTTATTGCCTCACAATTTAAATAGGCCGTGTTACACTGCCCTTTTTTAACATCTTTAGGGGCCATGTAAAGATGCAAGGTACGATCAGAAAATTAAAGTCGACACTGACCTCTCCTGTCGAATATCAATTACCTATCGGTGATGAGCTAGTTTCATTAAATGACTATATTGGTATGCCGCTCACGCTGACTTTCACCGGCAATATTTTTTGCTGTAACTGTGGTAAGAAAACCAAGAAAAGCTACTCTCAAGGCCACTGTTTTGTGTGTATGCGCAAACTGGCTAGCTGTGACATGTGTATCATGAAACCTGAAACGTGTCACTTTGATAAGGGCACCTGTCGTGAGCCACAGTGGGGTGAAGAAAACTGCATGATCCCGCATTACGTGTATTTAGCCAACACCTCAGGCCTAAAAGTAGGTATTACCCGCCATACTCAAATTCCTACACGCTGGATTGACCAAGGTGCGACGCAAGCTTTACCTATCTTCAAAGTACAAACCCGCCTTCAATCGGGTTTAGTTGAGGTTGCTTTAGCCGAGTTTATTGCTGATAAAACCAATTGGCGAAACATGCTAAAAGGCCAATCTGAAGCGATTGATTTAAAAGCTGCGGCAGCAGAGTTGATCCCACAAATTGATGCTAAGCTGAGTGAACTTGCAGAGCTATTTGGCGCAACAGCCATTGAAAAGCTCGATGAAGAGGTGGTCGAGCTAGACTACCCAGTAAGTGAATACCCAAGCAAGATCAGCTCTTTCAATTTTGATAAAGCACCAGAAGTATCGGGTATTTTAAAAGGCATTAAAGGCCAGTACTTAATTTTTGATACTGGCGTCATTAATATTCGTAAATTCACTTCTTACGAAATTAGCCTAGCTTAGGCTCTTTTTCGGTATTGAGATAAAAGTCATACCATTGCTGCTTCGCTATTGGGCGGCAAAAGTAATAGCCTTGAATGGTATCGCAGTTAAGTGAACGTAAGTAATTTAACTGCTCTACCTTCTCTACCCCTTCCGCGACAACATGAATACTCAAGCTTTTCGCAAGGCTAATAATCGCCGTAACAATTTCACTATTACCGTATTCATCGGGCACTTTTGCGATAAAGCTGGCATCTATTTTTAACGTATCAATTGGCAGTTTGGTTAAGTAGCTTAAAGCCGAATAGCCCGTGCCAAAGTCATCTAACGTTATATGCACGCCTAACTTTTTAAGCGCGAGTAACTCTTGCTTAGCCTCACTAAAGTGGCTGATAAAACAGCTTTCAGTAAGCTCTACTTCAAGCTTGTGTGGGTCTACATCGTAACGCTCGAGTAAGCGCTCAACATTTGATGCTAGTTGCCCCTGACGTAAGTGATTAGCCGAAATATTAATTGCTAAGCGCCCTGCTTCAATGCCTTGTTGCTGCCATTTTTCTAACTCTTTACAGGCCTGCTCGATGACCCATAAATCAAGTTTCACAATTAGGCCTAGCTCTTCAGCAAGAGGGATAAACTTAGCAGGTGAAATCACTCCAAGGTTTGGCTCATGCCAACGTAACAGTGCCTCTACTCCTAAAATTTTGCCTGAATTTAATTGCTGCTTGGGTTGGAAATAAAGCTCAAACTCATCGCTTTCGATGGCGCTTTGTAATCGGCTCATCATAGCCAATCGCTCTAAAGAGCGTGCATTCATCGCCGGTTTGAATAATTGAAATGAATTACGGCCCACCTCCTTAGCACGGTACATAGCAATATCAGCATGCTTAAGCAGTGTAGCGCTATCTACGCCATCATCAGGGTAAACCGCCGCGCCAATAGAAGCTGTAATTGCAACCACATGCTCGTTAATAGCAAGCGGCATACTCACCTGCTGCAAGACTTGTTCGGCAAAGTTGAGCAGTGTTTCAACCCGATTTACTTCGCATAATAAAACAAACTCATCGCCACCTAAGCGCGCAAGAGTATCCCCTTCAGGAAGAATTGATAAAATACGCTCTGCCACTTGCTGCAATAAGTTATCACCAGCGTCATGCCCTAAGCTGTCGTTCACCTCTTTAAAGCGGTCTAAGTCGATAAACATCACTGCTAATAGATCATGGTTTCGTTTGGCAGAGCTCAGCGCAATAGAGAGTCTGTCATGAAATAAGCGCCGATTAGGCAGGCCGGTTAATTCGTCGTAATAGGCAAGCTGGGCAATTTTTTCTTCGGCACGTTTGCGCTCTGTAATGTCGCTAAAAATTGCCGCATAAAGCACTTCATCAAAGTTAGGGTCTTTAATTTGGATAATGGTGAGCCACTCTACAAACTCTTCACCATCTTTTTTGCAATTGCAGATCTCCCCTTGCCAGACCCCTTCGTATTCAATGGCATGCCACATTTTTTGATAAAACGAACGGCTATGTTTTGTAGAGCTTAAAATATTAGGGCGCTTTCCAATTACTTCATGCTCAGCAAAGCCGGTCAATTTAGTAAAAGCAGGGTTAACTTGAATAATCGTGCCGTCTTTACGGGTTAGCATGATGCCATCGAGTGAGGCATCAATAATTTTATTTGCCAAAAACAAGTTACGTTGTGACTTTTGCAAAGCAATATCACGCTGCTCAATTGCCCGCTCAAGCTCGCAGCAATAAGCTGACTCGATCTCAGTGATCAAATCAGCATATGAAATCACCCCGCAAATTTCATCATCTCTGACCACCAAATGACGCACATTACGATCTGTCATAGTGCGATACGCATCAAATAAACTGCTTTCACAATCAATTTCAATGAGCGGGTAGCTGGCATATTGCCAACAAAGATTTAGCCACTCAGTTTGAATGATCAGCTCGACAATATCACGCTGAGTAATAATACCGTGCAGTTCAAGCTCTCGGTTATAAACCAGTACACTATCAAGGCGGCCTGCGCGCATCAGTTGCACAACCTCTTCTATCGGTGTTTGCGCATCAACTATCTCTAGGTCAGTGCGATACTGCTCATGAATAGGCCGAAATTGTAGGTAGTGGTCCAAACCTTGGTTATGCACAATATCTGACAGGTTCAACATACCTGCAGGCTGATTCTCGCTATCCATCACCAATAAATGACGAATACCATGCTGTTGAAAACGCAGGGTTGCATCACTGACTGAGCATTGATTCGGCACCGTAATAACAGGCGCTGACATAACCTCGTGAATGGCAAGGTTCTTATAGAGCGGGCTGCTGATGTCAATTTTCAAACAATCAGCCTCAGTCCAAATACCAACAACAGACTGTTCATGCTTGATAAAAATCGCCGTTACATTGTGAACATGCATCAACCTCACCGCATCGACCAAAGGCGTATGCGCAGGACACGATACCAGCTTTTGCGAAAAAACATCACTCACCTTTTGATGTCGTCTTGGTTGATTCATAAGTAGACTTTCCTAGTTCTTACATGAATTGGCAATTATAATCATTTCAACCTCGGCAGCTTTGACACAGGACAATAAATGCACTCATCATTTCCTAAGATTATTTTTACAGACCATGAATTAGCATTAGTAGAAGATGAAGCCGATATAGAAAGCTTTTTATATGGCTTAAGTGAAGAGCAGCAACATGAAGCGATGCTACTTTTGGCAACAGGGCAGTATGTCAACTTGCAAGGAGAAAGCGTGAAAGCGTTAACTGACGTTGAACTTGCGAATAAAGTAACAGAGCATCTAGCACAAGAGGGAGTATGCTGTTTAAGTAAGGTTACTAAGCTTACACCAACGCAAGCCTTTGCGATGCTGGCAGATTAAGGCGCATCCACCAGCGCTTTAATGTGCGCAACGGCACTACGACCTAGAGCTGATAAAGCATAGCCCCCTTCAAGATAAGAGATAATCCCTTTGCAATCTTGCTGCTGACAAAATTCAGCTAATTGGGTGGTTAGCCATGCGTAATCGTCTTCAACAAACTTCAGGCTTGCCATGTCATCTTCAAGGTGAGCATCAAACCCGGCGCTAATAAACAACAGTTCAGGTTTAAATTCATTGAGTTTTGGTAGCCACTGCTCAAGATAAACAGCTTTTAAGTCATTACCATCACTGGCAATTGGCAGCGGTGAGTTCACTAACGTCGCGTTATTTTCAACGGCGGTATTTGGGTAAAACGGGTGTTGAAACAAAGAGCAAAACAACACAGTGTCATCATCTAAAAAGATATCTTGTGTGCCGTTGCCGTGGTGTACATCAAAGTCCAAAATAGCGATGCGTTTTACACCTTTGCTTTGCGCGTACTTCACGGCAATGGCTAGGTTATTAAAAACGCAAAATCCTGCAGAGGTACTGCGGTTTGCATGATGTCCTGGTGGTCTAACAGAACAAAACGCTGCATCCAGCTTATCAGCAAGGATTTCATCAACGGCGAGTAATCCAGCGCCAACGGCTCGCTCAATCGCTTTCATTGAATCTGGGCACAACCAAGTGTCGCCGTCTAATTCAGCCAGCCCTTCAGCGGGAATTGTTTGCTCTACATGGCTTACCAAAGGTTCATCATGAGCACGTAAAAAGTCGTCGCGGCTGGCTTTAGGAGCTTGTAAGTGAGTAATTGCTATATCAATACCACTTGCTAGCAAGCGGTCGGTGATCACATCTAAACGCGCGGGGCATTCGGGGTGATCCTCAATCATTTTATGTTTACGACAAAATGGATGTGAGATAACAGCCGTTCTCATAATACGCTCCTTGAATTATTTTCCCCAGTATAACAAAGCCACCTAACGGTGGCTTTGCGACTTTGGTTTACTTTTTAGCGCGTAAATCTAAATTCCTAAAGTCAAAACTAAAGTCTGTCACCGCCGTTGAGACAGCGCGCATTTTCGCACTACTCACTCGGTTATCAGGGCTCATTTGAAACTCAATATACGCATCTGCTTCAAGTAACTTTTCATCCCACTTCACAATGAACGTATTGCCGGTGTAATGCTCAAGCTGACCTTTCAAACGCTTTGTATGTGTAAAATCAATACGTAGCTGGCCATTTAACTCTTCAATAACCACATCACCATACCAGTTGTCATGCAGCGTGCCTGTGTAGTTGATGTTCGGCAATTTTGGTTGATAATCCGCAGGTGTTTCTGGTTTTGCGTTTGCGTAAGCTTCTTTTTTACCTTCAAAGTGCTTTTTAGCAAGATCTTCAACCCAGTCTTTATCTTCAAGATCTAATGCATCTTCTAGCACTTCATAGGTCACTGCAGAGAGCGCGCTGAATGCTTGCTGGTTACTCAGAATAACAATACCGAGGTTTTTCTCAGGTACTAAAGTCACTTGAGACACCATACCTAAGATACCACCACCGTGGCCTAGCTTTTTAATGCCGTGGAAATCTTCAATGCTCCAACCTAAACCATAACCTCTAAATTGTTGGTGGTAAGCTTCATAAGCACTTTTTGATGCCATTGAGGTAATGTGCGGATGCCACATTTGTTGCTGCTGCTTTTCAGTGAATAACTGCTGGCCATTTGGCATTTTGCCATGAGCAAGCTGCGTGCGTAGCCATTGGCTCATGTCGCTCACGCTTGATGCAATCGCACCTGCGCCACGGAAATCTTCAAGGTAGTTCACAAAAAATGGATGAAGTTGACCATCCATTGGAATATGACCTGTCGCCCAGTTTTTATTGCTACTAGGAATGCGTGAAAAACCTGCACGTGAGTTTTTCATATCAAGTGGCTGAAGAATATTCTTCTCGATGTAATCATTCCAGCTCATGCCTGAAACACGGGCTACTACCTCACCGGCTGTTACAAACATTAAGTTGTTATACGCGTATTTACTGCGAAAGCTACTCGCTGGTTTTAAGTATTTAAGACCTGCGATGATTTCCTCAATTGATTTGTCAGTATCAGGCCAAATCATTAAGTCGCCTTGCCCTAACCCCAAACCGCTACGGTGGCTTAGTAAATCGCGAATGGTCATTTCACGCGTGACATAAGGGTCATAAAGACGAAACTCTGGTAGATGATCAATCACTTTGTCATCCCAACTCAGCTTACCTTCATCAATTAGTTTAGCTAACGCTGCTGCGGTGAATGCTTTGGTGTTTGACGCGATACCGAATAAGGTGTCTTTATTTACTTTTTTACCCGTATCAAGGTTTGCGATCCCAAAGCCTTTAGCTAATACGACTTTATCATTTTCAACAATCGCCACTGCCATACCCGGCACATCAAAACGTGCCATTGAAGTTTCGATTACTTTTTCAATTTTCTTACTATCGATATCAGCATAACTGTAAAACGAACAGCTTGATAACAGCGCCGCGGCAACGGCTAATTTACGAAATGTCATAATGTCCCTTGGTGATTTTTATTGTTGTGAATAGCGAACTCTCTCGCTGCTCGGGTTTTATCTGGATCATCGCAACTTGGTCTTGCGAGTATTGCTTCACTGTAATGATTTGGTACACCTGCTTCAAGCGCTCCGCGATGAACATGCTGAAGATACCAGTCGAATGGCAGTAAAGACTCATCTAAGGTGTTGGCAATATAACAATGGGCAGCAAGTTGCTCGCCATCAATGAGTTCAACGGTGATATCCACACAGTCATAACGCGGCCCTTCAATGTCATCTAGAATCGACTTTTCAGCTTCGTTTAACTGATACACAACGCCATACACTAAGGCATCTGGCTGCGCTGTTTTACGCACGCTGCATTTCGCAGAGCCATCGGTACTCACCATATCAAACGTCAGCTCATAGCCTTTTAAAATAGCTGTGCCCACCCGTTTAGCCTCTGGCAACCTTGCCAGCAATCGACTCGATGACATATTTGAACCAAATGAAAAGTTATACAGCGCCATATTCACCTCACACAACAACGCGAATAGCTAAGGCAATTAAGATCACCCCAATGCCTCTATCAAACCAGTATCCGCTTTTTAAGAAAAATGCTCGCACTGATGCTTTTGATAACACCAATGATAAAAATGAAAACCACAGCCAAGTCGCCATTGCCATATACACGCCATAACCAGCCTGCACTAAAACAGGTGTGTCAGGGCTAATCACAAGAGTAAACAACGACATAAAGAACAGTGTTGCTTTGGGGTTAAGGGCATTGGTAAAAAAGCCGCGTCGAAATGCTTTATACACAGATTCAGGTTCAGCAGGAGCAAGAGTTTGCTGCGTGCTATCGGTAGGTTTTGCGCTACGTAATGCTTGTACACCTAAGTAAGCCAAATAAGCCCCTGCAAGGTATTTTAAAGCCATAAATAAGCTAGGCGACTGCGATAAAATTAACGCCACACCTAATACACAATAAGCAATATGCAAAAGAATAGCCGCACCAACACCGGCACTGGTCCACAGCGCATTTTTACGACCCTGTTGAATACTTTGCTTGAGTACAATTGCAAAATCAGGGCCTGGACTTGCTACTGCAAAAAAGTGAGCAATGGCTATCAATAAAAACTCATCTAAATACTGCACTCAATATCACCCTACTGCTTGTTCATCTAATGCCAATAACAACGGATTTGCACTGTCACTCACCAATGCTTTAATTTGCTTTTGCGCTTTTTTATATTGGCTGCGTAAATGGGGTTTTAAAAACTTCTTCGACTGATTATCCCCTTTAAAATGCGTAACTAGCGCATGCATAAATAGCGTTTGTGGCTCAGTCAGCGCCGCTTGGCGATTGGCATAAGGGTTATAACCGCAGCCGCAGCCTCCTTTAAATTGATACACCGTATTACTCATCATTACCCCAAAGCCTAAATAGCATGCCAACGCATCGCTCGCTTGCGGTAAGTACTCTTTACCGCCGGGCGGTAAGACACCCACATGGTGAATCAAAATAGTCGCTAAGGTACCAGCAAAACTTGCCACTAAATCTTGTGGTTGATTGATTTGGTTCGGGTTAAACGAGATATTCACCGGATGATTTGCCGGTACAATTAAACTTGCCTCGCTACCGCGTAAACTGTCTTGAAACTCAAAATGCGGAAACACCTGAGGTGTAAGCCCAGATGGCGCAACTAAGTTAATTGGCCACGCCTGCATACCCGCATACTCAACAACCCGACTAAATACCTTTTCAGCCATTTCACTGACGCTCGACACCCTATCAGGAAAGAACAGCCCGTTAGGTAAAATAATTTGCGTGTGTTTTAAATAATATTCACTATCAAAGTGCTCAACTGCCCATAAAAAGGTATCGATTAACCATTGCTGCTCTTGCTCATCAACAACTGGGGCTGACTTAAATAACGCTAACATAAATTACTCTTGTGATTGTGCCCATTGCCATGCATCCGTATTGTAAAGAGGCACTGTTGATAAAGCATGATGATGGCTGCCGCTCGACTCTTTCGTTGAATAAGACAAATATAAAAGAGTGCGTGTTGGCGCATCATAAATACGACGTACTTTTAACGATTTAAACAAAATACTTTTCGATGACTTAAAAACCACTTCGCCCGATTTACTTCGGTCAATTTGTTGTAATTGTTCAGCGGTTATAGGTCCTGTTTGACGACAAGCAATAGACATATCAGATGGATCTGCAAAATCAAGATTCGCTTCAATATGGCTAATATGGCAAGTAACACCGCTTATAAGCGGGTCTTGTTGTGATACCACTTTAATATCTTTAGTCGTGAATAATCCTAAACTCACCGAAGCAGCGTCATCCGAGCAACCGCTCAACAAAATCAGTGGCGCAGTAAGTGCAGCTAATTTTAGTAACTTCATCCTAGTGTTCCTTATTAAAAAGCGATAGTTGTCCGTTTACAACGATTTGCTTGCTATGTTTCAATACTATCTCAAAATATCTTCAACAACGAGCACCTAAACAATG
Organism: Pseudoalteromonas sp. S2721; assembly: GCF_005887425.1. Taxonomy (NCBI): domain Bacteria; kingdom Pseudomonadati; phylum Pseudomonadota; class Gammaproteobacteria; order Alteromonadales; family Pseudoalteromonadaceae; genus Pseudoalteromonas; species Pseudoalteromonas sp. S2721. The sequence goes on along the minus strand of NZ_PNCZ01000039.1, from coordinate 72,905 downwards.
AAAAAATCGCTTGGTTTACTGTGTTTAATGTTCTTAAGTACTACCGCTCACGCTGACTACTCTATTAGCGCTGGTTTCGGCAAAAACTTTACTAACTCGGTGCAAACCGAAGAAAACCTAAAAATTGAGCTTGAGGATGACAGCCATTTTACTGTCAGCCTAGATAGAACCCTTAATAATGCCCGCTATGGCTTCTTTTATTCAGCTACCAAACTCGACATGAAAGACCAAACCAACAAGCAAGTTGAAATGCAATACCTGCTATTTCAAAGTGCTATAGAAGTACCATTAGCAAATCGTATGGTAGGTTTTGTTGGCGCTCAAATTGGCGCAAATCATGTCAGCACAGATTTTGCCGACTCTGACACATTCTTTACCACAGGTCTTTATGGTGGCGCCGAGTATTTATTTACTGATCAAGCACGGGTTTATATTGAAACTCGCTGGTTGGCAACTATTGTAAATAATGCAAGTAACGTATCATGCACATTACCAGCATCTGAAGACAGCCAATGTCTATGGCACTTTGATGGTGATGTATTAAACCAATTTCAAACAAACATCGGTTTTAGTTACCGCTTTTAAGGAAAACCCCATGCCGCACATTGTTATAGAACACTCAGAAGACTTGCCAATTCTGCCACAAGTGTTAGTTGAAAAAGTTCACCAAGCCGTTTTTGACTCAGGCTTATTTGATCTTTCGACCATAAAGACTCGTGCAATCGCTTATCAACATTACGAATTAGGTGAAGGTAAAGATGGCTTTATACACATCGGCGCATCAATTATGGCAGGAAGAACCGTAGAGCAAAAGCAGATGCTTAGTGAGCAATTATTAAATTGCTTAAGAACATACTGCCGCCGCTCGTATAGTCTAAGCGTTAATATTTATGATATGGATGCTGATATCTATCGTAAGTGCTAGCTTACTTTGGTAAATAAGCTGCGGGTAAACGCTTGATTTCTATCTCAGGCGATAGATACGCAGTGTAAACCAACCAACGTTCATCGGGTATGTAGGTCAGACCCGATGAACGGCTATAAGCGCGCTCAGGCAAAGCAATTAAATCATGATGTTGTTTACTAGCTAAGTCATAGTAGCTAATACGATAATCACCTCGGCGCTCTTTATAATAATAAATACGCCCTTCATGATACGCGTTTTTTGCTACTCGTAACCACGCATATTTGCGCGCCAACTTAACATCGTTCACCAGCATTTCTTCAACACCCGTATCATGATGTTTAATCCAAATAGCATGGCGCGAATTGGTAAATAAAATATCGCCCGATTGTGTTTCAACGCCATACTGTGCTGGCATTTCAACAGCTTTTCCTTGGTTTTTTCCTGATAAATCATAACGGTAAAGATAGTCACCATCAGAGACTAAAAAATGCTGACTATCAGCACTAAACTTGGGTTTAGCAGCATAGCTAAATGGCAGTTCGATTTGTTGGCTTTGCTCTACTTTGAAATCATAAAAATATAAACGAGCGCTGCCGTTATCGTTCAATGAAAACAAGATATAACGTCCATCGGCTGACCAGGTCGGGTCACGGATCTCTGCGGTACTATGTGAAATATTAGTAAGCTGTTTTCGCGAGCTACTATCGGGGTTTACAATCCAAAGCTGCGAACTGCCTGACTCATTCGACACATACAGCAGTTTATTCTGTTGCTGATTATATTCGGGAAAGAGCGAGCTAAAGTTAGTCGACAACATAGAAAATGGCGAGCTTGCCACCTGTTCGTCTATTTTCAGTCGCGTGATCACCTTATCTAAATCCCATTGATGATAATAAACACTGCCATCGCCACTGAAGTTAGGTGAACTCATACCAGCAATTTGCGTGTTGATTAAGGTTTTATTCTTAATATCATAAAAATAGCCATAACGCTTACCGCCCTCTACCGCACTAAACGCTAATTGCTCTTTAGTTGGGTGCCAATCTACACCGTGAATATCAATAAAGTCGTGAGTTAAGCGTTGGCTTTGCCCTGTTTTCACATCAATTAAGAACAGCGCTTTTTGGTTGTTTTTAACATTACGAGTAACCACAATTCGCTGTGCATCGGGCGAAAACGACACCGACTCATACACAGTTTCGCAGTCATCATTACAAGGAATAACTGTTTCTTTTGTTTGTTTTTCCTGTAACCCAAGTAGCTTGATACGAGTCACCCTGTTGCCTGACTGCCCAGTATGATCTGCAATGTAGGCTAGAGTTTTGCCATCACTACTGATATCAAGATCTGCTGCATAGCTATTACTGCACTCGCCAAGTACAACACTGGTGGCATTCACCAAAGACAGTTTTACAATTTCACAAACATCTGACGCCATTCGGTAATAGTATAAAGTATTTGAGTCTGGGCTAAACACAGAGCGTCCTTCGGTAAAAGGTGAGTCTGTTAATTGCTTGGCTGGGTGTTCAGGAAAATGTAAATCGCGTAAATAGAGGTTATTTTGTTTACCAAGTTGTCGCCATGAATACACCAAGTAGTGTTGATCATCTGAAATTGAAGGATAAATCTCACGACCAGGGCTTGCCGTCACACTTTCGATGCTATTAAGTGGCAACACAAAGCTTGAATTGATTTGCTCTGAGGGCGATGAGAACAGCCAATACATTCCCACTAGGCTTATTAAACAAAAAGCCACAAACAACTGCCTTATTTGTACTGCTGTGATACTAAAGCTCTCGGTTTTTACTTCATCGGCTGTAGCTATTGGTTCAGGCTTTAACAGTACCCGGTAACCCGTTTTACGTAATGTCTCTATATAAGTTTGTTCTGGGTCGAGTTCTTTAAATGTTTTTCGTAAATGCCAAATAGCATTCGTTAACGCTTTTTCCCCAACATAAAAATTACCTTCCCACACATGGTTAATAAGATCTTCACGGGTGATAGGTTCAGGGTAGCGCCCAACTAAACAGCCTAATAGCTCAATGAATTTAGGCTGCAAAAGCTGTTCACTGCCATTGCATATCAGTTTATTTTCGAGCGGGTTAACAACACATGGGCCCAGCTGATAAGCGCGATTAGATGTTTCCATTAACTCTAAATAAAACCTCATTTTAGATAAACAGCAGTGTAAGCCCCTACCAATCTAACGTAAAAGCCAAGTATTAACCAGTCTAGAATTGCAATTTAATTAACAATAAGAATTTTCCTAACGCACTGTTTTTAAATGAATAGATATTCAATAGATATAAAATAGAGACATAAACGAGCAACCTAAGATTGTAGTTAAGTTCACATTTCTATAATTATTTTAACGTCAATACCAACCAACCAGAGTGTTGTTCGCTGTAAATTTTAACTGCCCTTAAAAAGAGCATCACTCTGGTTCTAAAAACTAAAAATATAACAACTAGGAACGCCTGTGAGAAATCTACTAACCAAACCTTGTGCCATTGCACTTGCCGTTGCCAGTGGTTTTAGTCAACATGCTTTTGCAGATGAGGCTGAAATAGCTCGCACTGCCAATACCACCCCAACAGCCAATGAGCAAACTGAAGAACCTGAAAAAATTGTCGTGACAGGTTCACGAATAAAGCGTGATAGTTTTTCCATTTCAACCCCCTTAGTAACGATGGATCGTGACGCTATTTCCGATACAGGATTAAGCAACTTATCAGATATTTTAGTTGATAACATGCCAGCTCTTAGCGAGAGCATCGGTAACACCACCAGCCAATCAAGCGTTTCAACTACCGGTCTATCAACAGTTGAACTACGTAACTTAGGCCCTAATCGCACCTTAACGCTGATCGATGGCCGTCGTGTAGTTTCTAATAGCTACAGCGGCAACTATGTCAGTTTAAATACTATTCCGAGCGGCATGGTTGAGCGCGTTGAAATAATCAGTGGTGGCGCTTCTGCAACTTATGGTGCCGATGCTGTGGCCGGTGTTGTTAATATCATCACTCAATCAAAAAAAGAAGGGGTTGATTTTAAAGCTAAAACTGGCGAGTCAACTGAAGGAGGCAGTAAAGAGTTTAGCCTCGATTTAAACTATGGTACGTCATTCGATGATGGTCGCGGCTATGCTTATTTCAGTTCAAACTGGGACCGTGATTTCGGTATGACTTTTTACGACCGTAAACGCGCACAAATAGAAGATAGCTACGATTACGATAAAGATCGCATGTGTAATGTAATGCAAACAGCAGATGGCGATCAATGTATGCGCGACATAACGCAAGCTGATTGGGTGAGTAAAAGTGATGGTCTTCCTGGTGGTGTGTTTTTAGAAAATGGCAAAAACGACACACAGTTCTGGTACGACGGACAAACCCTGCGTGATGATTGGAAAGGTAATGAAGAAATTTATGGTATCAATTCAAATCAGTATGTAATGCTTGATGTACCAAGCGATAACTTCTCTACTGCAGTTAAAATTGATTATGACCTTACTGACAATGTGATGTTTTACGCGCAAGTGCAATACAGTGACAGTGATTCGTTCAATCATAAATCACCAGAAGACGAATATGAGGGTGCCACAGCACCGCAGTTTGATCCGGCTACAGGTGAGCCTTTAGGGCTTGTAAAACCGGGTTATATTCCAATTGACAATCCGTATGTTCCACAAGAGATTCTTGATGCAAACCCATACAAAGACCGTATTTATTGGGATCGTCGCTTTCATGAGGTTGGTAACATCACTACTGACAATAGTCGAAAAACTATTCGCAGCTGGGCTGGCCTTCAAGGCACTCTATTTAATGACGAGTGGGACTGGGATTTTTCAGTCAGCTATGGTCGATTTAAACAACATCAAGTACGGAGCAATGAATTAAATACAGTTAGACTTAATCAAGCTTTACAAGCTGAAGAGTTAGCTGATGGCACAATTCAGTGTATTGATGAAGCGGCTCGCGCAGAAGGCTGTGTAGCAATTAACTTATTTGGTGAAGGCTCTATTACCGAAGAGATGGCCGCTTGGATCCGCAGCAACCCAATTATTGATACCGAGATAAAACAATATGGTGCGGTAGGCTACATTACTGGTGACCTGTTTGAGCTCCCTGCAGGGCCAGTTGCAGCTGTGTTTGGTGGTGAATACCGCAAAGATAGCCAAGACCTCAAAACCAGTGATGATATAAAAGCAGGCGGTATTACTTTTAATTATGTGCCTACTTTTTATGGTGAAGTTGATGTATATGAAGCTTTTGCTGAGCTTGCACTACCGCTTTTAAGGGATGCAACATTTGCAAAGTCACTTGATACAGACCTATCTTTACGTGTAGCTAACTACAGTATGAATAATGTCGGGACTGTTGCCAGTTATAAATTAGGCGTAATGTGGGAAATTACTAACGGCTATGCTTTTAGAGCTAACTATGCCCGTGCTCAACGTGCTCCAACTATCACAGAATTATTATCACCACCACGCGGCGACTATGACAGCTATGATGATATCTGTGATGGTCTAACAGCTACATCAACTGACGCAGGGCATGATAACTGCCGCAAAGAGCCAACACTTGCAGCCCTAATTGCAGAAGATCCTAACTTTGAATTTGATGATGATAACAACCGTTATTCACCGGGTGTGGGTAATAAAGAGCTCAAAGAAGAAACCGCTGATACCTATACTTTCGGTGTGAGTATTGCCCCTCAGTTTATCCCTGATTTTAATCTTGCGATTGATTTTTATGACATATCTGTCTCTGATGCTATCTCTGAATTAAGTAATGATAATATTCAACGAGAGTGTTATGACTCAGGTACACAATGGGGTGAAAATAATTCTTTTTGTAATGATATTACCCGTAATGATGAAGGTAATATCATTGAAATAGTACAACGTAAATACAACCTCGATGAGCTAACTGCACGTGGTTATGATGTTTCAGCTCAGTATGAATATGATTTACAAAGTTTAGGTCAGTTGGCATTTAAACTTGACTACAATCATGTCATCGAGAACTCGCAAACATACCAAAGCCCTGATGGCGGTAAAGTGACTACACATTATGCGGGCTATGGCGAAAGTAAAGATAAAGCTTCAATGTCTTTAACTTGGCGAAAAGATGAGTTACGGATCCGTTGGCGTACTAAATACTTAGGCTCATTTAAAGCAAGCCAAAGTAGAGAAGAAGAATACTTAGGCTACTTAGCAGATAATGATGAACGCTGCGCAGAAGGAAGCGATGAATGCGTTACGAACCCTGAAAAACTAGCTTTTCAAGATTACGGCTCATACCTAAGACATGATTTGTCAGTTTCTTATAAATTAGGACTGTCTAACAAAAGTGATTTACGTTTATTTGGTGGTGTGAATAACCTTTTTGATAATAAAGGGGACTTTTACCCATCAGGCCGCGGTAATTATTATTCAAAATACGGTGGTGGCAAGGGGCGCTATGCATACATAGGTGTATCATACAGCTTCTAGCCTCAGCGCTCGAAAATAAGAAGCACGCCTCAGTGGCGTGTTTCTTTATCAATGCCAGCTTTGCATCTCAACTAATCGAGACTCGGTACGCGCATATTCAAATGCCAGCTTTTGGCCTTGATATAAATCGCTAATGCCCACCTCAGCCGAAATCACCAGCAATCGGCTGCGATCATAAAACTCATCAATCAAAGCAATAAAGCGCCGCGCTTCATCATCTAAAAAGTGTTCTTGTAAATCTTGCTTTTCTCGCTGGTAGCTATCTTCAATACCATGCACAATTTGTTTGCCTGTGGCTCCGCGCCCCATTACTGGCACATTGAGTAAATACACCCGCTGAAAACGCTCTGCCAAATCAATATAATCCGCGGTGCTTCTAGGTCCTGAGCAAAGCGTCATAAAATCAAACATAATGGCGTCTTGAGCGAGCAAGATACAGCTAAGCTCTCGGTGGCAAACCTCTATCGTTGTTTGCCTTTGTACCGCTTGCTCTTGCTTTAAAAAGCGCTCTGTTAGCGCCTCTTTGTTATTAATAAAATAATGTGCGGTTTGTTTGCCAAAGCGAAAGCGATGATCTGTATCGCCTTCAACACTTAAAACATGGCAATGCTCATTTAATAAATCGATTGTCGGTAAAAATCGTGCTCGCTGTAAACCGTTGCGATATAACTGCTCCGGTTGACAGTTCGACGTTGCCACTAACACTACTTGTTGCTCAAACAGGGCTTTGAATAAGCCACCTAAGATCATGGCATCGCCAATATCAGACACAAAAAACTCATCAAAACAAATCAAGCGAATGTGCTCTGCCCACTCTTTAGCAATCACCGTCAGCGGATTTTTCTGCCCTTGCAGCTGAGTTAAGCGCTCATGCACTTGCTTCATAAAATGATGAAAGTGCAAACGCTGCTTAGCGTCAATATTAACAAGCCGAAAAAACACGTCCATTAACATGGATTTACCACGCCCTACTGGGCCATATAAGTAAACCCCTTTTATTGGCTTAGCGCTTTGCCACCAATGGCTTGGTGCAGCCAATTCTGTGGCTAGATTATCCAGAGCATTAATCGCTGTGCGCTGGGCACAGTCTTCTTGCAAATCACCTTTGGCTATTTGCGCTTGGTAATGCTGTAATATTTGTCCTTGCTGTACTGTCATAGGTAACTAGTATCCGCTATACTCGCCGCCATTGTAGCCGACTAAAAATGTGATCCCAATGAAATTTCCATGCCGTTTAGATAAATTTATTAGCCATATTGCCGAGTTACCTCGCAGCAAAACCAAAGCAGGTATCAAACGTAAATACGCCACTGTTAATGGCGAGGTGATCACCTCATTTGATTATTCAATCAACCAAGATGACGACGTGCGCTGGCAAGGCGAGCCGCTGGTGTTTTTAGGCAAACGCTACTTTATGCTCCATAAACCAGCGGGCTATGTGTGTGCCAACAAAGATGACCTTCACCCAACTGTATTCGACTTACTTGATGAACCAAACATGAGCGACTTTCATGTTGCAGGCCGTTTAGATATCGACACCACAGGGTTAGTGATCATCACCAATGACGGCGACTGGTCACACAAAATTACTGCACCAAAGCATAACAAATTCAAAACGTATTTAGTTGAAACTCAAGAACCTATTGATGAAGAAGCCATTGCAGCGTTAGAGCAAGGGGTGCAATTGCACAACGAAAAAGAGCTAACTCGCCCTGCGGTTGTTGAAAAACTTGCAAGCTACAGCTTACGCCTTTCAATTTGCGAAGGTAAATACCATCAAGTTAAGCGAATGCTTGCGGCTGTGGGTAATAAAGTTGTTGAATTACATCGTGAAAAAATAGCTGGCATCACCCTCGATGAAAGCCTTGCAAGCGGTGAATATCGTGCCCTGACAGAAGCCGAACTGAAGCTCTAAATAGGTACTTGAGTAAAAATCATGATAACGCTGTCATTTTTCCTTAATAAAACCAGACAAACGTGGTAGAAGTTAACAGGGGAAATAATAAAGGAGGCTGACTGTGTTATCAGGATTAGCTTTAAAAACAAAAATCACCTTATTTGCTATCGCAATGTTTATTGCGTTATCGGCGATAGCGTTACTTGGCTTACAATCTTTACGTCATGCCAGCGAAAGCGACAACATCGCGCGTATCAACCAGCTCATGAAGAGCACCACCAATATTGTTGAGCAATTTGAGTTGATGGTTAAAAGCAATCAACTCGAAGAAGCACAAGCAAAGAAGCTCGCGATTCAGGTACTTCGAGAAAATAAATACCACGACTCAGAATATGTGTATGTCGTCGACAACAACTTAGATTTTGTCGCCACTCCGCACGACCCAGAACTACACGGCACCAGCTTTAACGATTTTAAAGATGCCAGCGGCAACAGTATCGGCCGTATGGTCGAAAATCTCGTGGGTAACACGACCAATAAAATCATCACCTATCACTGGGATTCAGTGCGAGATGGTGAAACCGTTGATTTAACCTCTGTAGTACAAAAAACACCGCTGTTTGGCTGGTATGTTGGTACAGGCATTAGCGCCAAAGAAGTTGATGAACGTTATTGGAATACTGCAAAGTGGCTGCTGGGCTTATCTATGCTTATTGCCATTGCACTGACCTTTGCCATTGCCCGCTTTGGTTCATCGCTCACTAATGCCTTAGGCGGCGAAATTGACGAAGTAATTGGTATTGTAAAAAACGTCTCTCGCGGCAACTTAAACTCACATATTCGCCAAGATGCCCCACCTGAGAGCATTATTGCTGCCATGCATTATATGCAGCAAGGCTTACGTGGCGTTGTTGGTGGTATTAAAGGGGTTACAGATAGCTTAAAAAATCAAAGTGTTGATAACGAGTCTCGCTCTGTTGAGCTCGATAAACTAACTCGTAGCCTAAACGAAGAAACTCAAATGGTTGCTTCAGCTATTACCGAGTTAACAGCCTCAGCGCAAACCGTTGTAGAACATGCTGAACAAGCAGCTGACTCAGTGCAAGAAGCTGAGCAACAAGGTCAAAGTGCCAGCCACTTAACCAGCGAGGCTGCTGATACCATCGCGCTTTTAGAGCAGCAAATTGACAGCGCTGGTAATAACATTCAAGTGCTTGATGATGAAGTAAATAACATCGCAAATGTGCTCAGTGTTATTCAAGGTATTGCCGAACAAACGAACTTACTTGCGCTTAATGCGGCGATAGAAGCTGCCCGTGCAGGTGAGCAAGGACGAGGCTTTGCTGTAGTTGCTGATGAAGTTCGTGGGCTTGCTCAGCGCACACAAACCAGCACTGAAGAAATCCGCAATATGATTGGCAAACTACAAGCTGCAACCCAAGATGCCAAGTCATCTGTTTCTCTTAGTATTAGTACCAGTGAACAAACCGTTGAAAAGTCGACTAAAGCCAATGAAGAACTAAAACGCGTTGCCAGTTCACTCAGCGCAATCGCACAAATGAGCCATCAGATAGCCATTGCTGCGAAAGAGCAACTTGATGCAGGTGAAGACACCGCCAAGCGCATCGTGACTATCTCAGACACGGCTTCACAAACGGCTAATGTATCTAATCAGGCTCATACAGCAACCGATTTGATCAAAGGCCTTACTAGCAATTTAGAAACTGAAACCGCTAAGTTTAGCTAATTCAAACAAGTAAAAACGAAAAAGCCCAGCAACTGCTGGGCTTTTTCGTTTTAAGTTCGTATTAAGACTTTATTTGTACCAAATCAAAATCGGCCATCCCCGGCACCAGTTGTTGTAATCGTGACTCAGTGACATCTAATGAGTTCAAACACTCACAGTATTCTGAGGCTTTCATCTCTAATTGCTCTGCTTTCTTTTGTAGTGATTTATCAATTTCTTTTGAGATGATATCCATACGCTGCCCCATATCATTGATACGGTCTTCGATGTTACCTTCGCGCGATTTAAAAGCATCGCCTAACGAGACTAAAATAGCGCCAAGTGAGCCATGCACTGCAGAGTGAATTTTTTGGCTGATTTCTTTGGTAAAAAAGTCATCTATTTTCGACAGCGACTGCGGAGCAATAAAGAAAAAGTCATCACCACGCTTAAATTTATCCATCAGCGCACGCTCAACATATTGCAGCTGAGTTTTTAACACTTCAGGCTCTTTGTCTGACATACCCTCAACAACTTGCTCGATGGCACTTAAGCCAAGGTTTACACCATCGGTCGCCAAGTCAACAAGTTCAGGGACTGTTTGCCTGATACCGCGGCTGAACTGCTCCACAACTTTGCTTTCATCTGGGCTTAAATCAACCCAATAACCTCTTATAAACAATTGGTTATCGTTATTGATCTGTACGCGAGTTTGACCTTTATCAACAATACGAATGACATCATCAGTGATGATTAAGCCATGGCTTAGCTCTACATCGCATTGTTTTTTTTCTAAGGTTGCGTAACTGGAAAAGCTAGAGAATGTAATGGCCGCTGCTAACAACGAGCGAGAAAAGAACGCCATATACACCTCAAAAAGACAAAAAAGGAAGGCCGCTAGATTAGCAAATATCCAATTTTATGCAAGTAAAACGCCTAGCTATGCTAGGCGTCTTAAAAGAAAGGTGAGTTAAATTGGCGAACCCGGTGGCATTGGCAACACTTTAAAGTTTGCAGGCCATTCACCGTTTTCTAAAAAGTGACTGATTTGCTCGCTTAAATATTGCTTAAATGCACTGTTGCCAACGGATACACTGCCTAGCATTGATTCTTGCTGGTAACTCTTTGCAAGTTTAGCTAAGTAGTAACGAAGCTGAGCTTGTACTTCGGGTGCCACCTCATTGCTTGCAACTAAATCGGCAAACTGTTTTGCAGTTAAAAGCTGCACACGTTGGCTAATTTTACCTGCCATCCCTGAAGCAATTTTTTGCTCAAATACTTGCTGATAAGTTTGTGCTAATAGCGCATCTAAACCATAAAATGCATCGCTTCGTGCTTGCTGCTGTGCTAAACGGTTAATGCGTTGGCTATTAAAAAGTAGGCTCAAGCTATGTGCTGCAGCAACCTCAGGCAGCGCCATCGCATCAAGCGTTAGTCCTGTACGACCAACAATACTTTCGCGTGATTTAGATTCACCATACGCTTTTGGCGGAATAAGCGCTAATACTGACTCAGGTAAAACAAGGTTTTCGGCTTTTAGCGTTGCAAGTAAGGCATCCACTGCTGCTTGTTGCGTTTGCTTTGCCACAACCTGTGCCCCTTTTGGTTGTGAACCATCACGTACTTCGTACTCATAATTCACACCAGCAATTAATTTAACCGCAGCTTCTACTTGATAGCGATGGAACAAATAAAGTGGCACCAGCATTTCTTCTAATTGCGATAAAGCAGTGCCTGTTTTGATGTTTTCGATACCAAAGCTCGTCAGTGCTTGTTTACGAACATCAAGTACACGCATTAGCTCATCACTTGGTGAACTGCCGTTATCCCATAAATGCCCTGTTGGATGAGCCCCCCCTTGAGCGCGGGCATCACTGTCTGAAATAAATTCCAGCCCTTTGCTTTTGTTTTCAGCTAAAATTGCGGCCAATTGCTGTGCTTCATCTTGATTGGTGAAGTCGCTATAACCGTATTTAACCACTTGGGTATCCCATACGCCCATGCCAGCAGCATAGCCACGGCTTACATCTAATTTACCTTGCTCATTAAAGCTCAATAGTGGGTGTGGATAATCCATTACAGAGGCTCTGTCTGCCACTGACGCTGCAAAGTTATGCGAAATACCTAAAGTATGCCCTACTTCATGAGCGCTTAATTGACGAATACGATCAAGCGCCATGGCTTGTAAACGCTTAGCCACTTCATTGCCTTCAAAATAGGGAGCTGCTAATGCTTCTGCAATTAGGATATCTTGACGAACACGCAGTGACCCGAGTGTCACATGACCTTTGATAATTTCGCCTGTTCGAGGGTCTATCACTGAGCTGCCATATGACCAACCACGCGTTGCACGGTGCACCCATTGAATTACGTTGTAGCGTATATCCATAGGGTCGGCATCATCAGGGAGCACTTTGACAATAAATGCGTTCTTATAACCTGCTGCATTAAAGGCATCATTCCACCATTTAGCACCATCAAGTAACGCTGTTTTAACTGGCTCTGGTACACCCGGATCTAAGTAATAAACAATCGGCTCAACGGGCTCGCTGATTGGCAGGCTCGGATCTTTTTTCGCTAAACGATGACGCGGGATGTAGCGCACATACATAGACTCACCCAGCGCTGCCGCATAATCTTTGTGCTCAATGCTCCAAAAACCTGCTTGAGGGTGGAACTTGCGCGGGGTGTAGTTATCATCAGGTAATTCAATTAATGAGTGATGCATATGTACTGTCAGCGCATAAGGGTCTGCGCTCACTTGGCGTACATACTTTCCTGGGTTATTACCTTGAAAAGTAAGCACGGCTTCTAATTCTGTATTTTTTTCAAACGCTTTTGAACGTGCTAAATATACCGCACTGCGGTTACTATCTAGACTAAAACTTCCCTGCCCGGTTGCCGATAAACGACGGCTTACACCATGAACATCGCTTAATAAATAAGGGGTGTAATCCACAAGTACCGCAGTATCTGACTGAGCTACAACACCAAAACCCGCTAAAATACTCGATGCGAACGCCTCTTTAATACTTTGTTGTTCCGCAAGGTTATTAGTATTAGCGCGGTAATATGTATTGATGGCTCTTAGCATTACCTTATCGCCAAAACGCTCAAACTGTACTAAATGTGTGTCACCTAACTGACCGCGATCTAAGCCAATATCATTTGAACCAACACCGTAAGGTAGGCTTTGTTGTAGTAAAAATTGTTGCTCGAGTTTATCCACCTCAAGATACAATTTGCCGTTTTCTGTGTCGTAGTAAAATGAAAAATAGCCTGAAAAATGAGTCATTTTTTCAGTAAAATCATTTATAGACTTAATTGCTGCGTGTGCTTGAGTTATCATAGTAAGTAGCACAGCTAAGAGCAGATATCGTAGTAATGGTATTTTTTGCATAATCTTATCTTTGTTATTCGCGTTTTAAATACTGTATAGGTATTAAGCAGTATAAAGTACCGTTTATAAAAATCAGCTATTTAAGACGAAATTCAGCGCTTGCTAAGACATTCTCTCTCACACTAAAAATGTCTGGCTACAACGTTATCAGGAAAATAGAATGCGTAGACTCCCACCGGTATTGTTAGAAGATGGTTGCCCTCGTGAACTGATCTCATTGATCAGAACGGTACTTGCGGCATGTAAAGAAATTTCATTTCGTGTTGGTCAAGGCGCCCTATCTGGCGTATTAGGCTCAACCCTAGACGAAAACATTCAGGGTGAAACACAGAAAAAACTCGACGTTCTAACTAACCAACTTTTAAAAGATATTTTATTAGAATCGGGCTACGTAAAAGCCATTGCCTCTGAAGAAGAAGACTTCACCGTTGCGGGTAATCCAGATGCCAACTACATTGTTGCATTCGACCCACTTGATGGCTCATCAAATACTGATATCAACTCACTCGTTGGTACAATTTTCTCAATTATGGCGGCGCCTGAAGGTTCAGATCCAGCTGATCCTAGTATTTTTATGCAACCGGGTAAAAACCAAGTTGCAGCGGGTTATGTATTATATGGCCCATCAACCGTGCTGGCGTTAACAACCGGCAAGGGCACACGCTTTTTCACCTTAGATAAAACGCACGGTACCTTCTTATTAACACAAGATTTTGCAAGCGTACCTGAAGAGACCAGCGAATTTGCTATCAATGCTTCAAACCAACGCCATTGGCAACCTGCGATGCAAAATTACATCAATGACTTAATTGCTGGTGACACAGGCCCACGTGGTCGTAACTTCAACATGCGCTGGATTGCTGCAATGGTGGGTGATGTGCACCGTGTATTATGTCGTGGTGGTATTTTTACTTACCCAACTGACACGAAAGATCCAAATAAACCTAACAAATTACGTTTATTATACGAAGCAAATCCAATGGCAATGTTAATCGAACAAGCTGGCGGCATAGCTTCTACAGGCACTGAGCGCATCATGGACATTCAACCTGACGCTATTCACCAACGTGTGGCGGTGATCTTAGGTTCGAAGAACGAAGTAGAAACCTGTTTAAGCTACCATAAATAACAAGCAGTAAATGCCTCAAACTGGAAGGCTTCAACTTTAGAAGCTTCCAGTTTTTAACAAACGAAAGATTCTCAACAAGTTACTTACCTTACAGGCACAAAAAAACCGCAACGAGTGCGGTTTCTTAAATTCTTTTGGCGCTTAAATTAAAGGCCTGCGCGGTCTTTAATAACAGCGATTAGTGGTGAACCACCATGACCGTTCGACTCAGCCCAAGCAATATCAGCACCATCTTCTAAAGAGCTTTTTGATAAGTTCTTAACAATATACTCACCAGTATCTGCCGCGCCGCTTTCGATTGCATGACGAAGCATGTTATTGCCATTGCATTTCACAGCATCAAAAATGTTACGAACTTTCACACGTGAACTTTTAAGCTTACTACGCAAACGGTTTTTATCATCAGCTGCGATATATTCACAGATAGAAACCGCTAATTGATCATCAGCTTTTGCTGGTGCTGTATACGCAACTGACGCTGATACAACAGCCGCTGCAAGTAACATATTTGGTAACTTCATCATATTTTGCCCTTATGTAATACTTTTTTCTTACCAAGATTGTGTAATATTGTACCAACTAATTAATTTTACCGCAATAATGTTACGAATTTTTGTACAGGGTTACAAAAGTATACGAGTGAGGGTTTTTGTTATCAGGCTGATGCTTTTCTTGCTCGGCAACTGTCCAATTAGCAACACTTTCGTAATCTGGGAATTGCGTATCACCGGCCACTTCGAGGTCGATGAATGTTAAGTATAGACGATCTGCTTGAGACAGGAATTGTTCGTATATATTTCCGCCACCAATAATCATTACTTCTTCAACATCAGCAACCAATTCCAGCGCAGCCTCTGGTGAAGTAACCACCTCAATACCTTCAGCTGTGTAATCAGCATTACGCGTGATAATAATATTTTGACGACCCGGTAAAGGCCGACCTATTGATTCAAATGTTTTACGGCCCATGATCACAGGCTTTGCCATGGTTACTTTTTTAAAGTGTTGCAGATCGGCGGGTAAATGCCATGGCATTTGGTTGTCTTGGCCAATTACTCGGTTATTTGCCATCGCAGCAATCATTGAAATTTTCACACTAAACCTTAATACTTTTTTCTTATTAATAAAAAAGGAGCGCATGGCTCCTTTTCAGTTTTAAATTTTATCGTTGGTAGATAACTTCTACGTCGTAGTCATCATCATCCCAGTCGTCATCCCAATCATCATCGTCTTGAGAGGTCGCTTTCTGATGGTAAGTATCCCACTTAAATTCAACTTCTTCTTTCTCTTCTTCAGCGAATTTCTCTTTCGGCATACTATCAAGTAGCGCCATAATGTCATGACACAATGCTTGAGTATTTTGTTTATTCGCAGCAGAGATACGGTAAACATTAGCCTCTTCACCTAGCTCTTCGGCAATTTCATTACACAGGGCTTCAGCTTCATCTTCTGGTAATAGGTCAATTTTGTTAAATACTAACCAGCGCGGCTTTTCAGCAAGTTTAGGGCTGTATTGGTGTAGCTCATTAATAATCGCAAAGGCATTATCAACCGGATTTGTGCCATCAACAGGCATAACATCAATGATATGCAGTAATACACGACAACGCTCTAAGTGTTTTAAGAAGCGAATACCAAGGCCTGCGCCATCTGAAGCGCCTTCGATTAGACCTGGGATATCAGCAATTACAAATGACTTATTCGCATCTGGGCGTACTACACCAAGATTAGGAATAAGCGTCGTAAACGGGTAATCTGCCACTTTTGGTTTAGCTGCAGAAACACTGCGGATAAACGTTGATTTACCAGCATTTGGTAAACCAAGTAAGCCAACATCTGCAAGTAGCATTAGCTCTAGACGTAAGCTGCGAACTTCACCAGGTGTACCTAGTGTTTTTTGACGTGGAGCGCGGTTTGTACTTGATTTAAAACGTGCATTCCCCAAGCCATGGAAACCACCTTTTGCAACAACAACCTTTTGACCATGCTTGGTCAAATCACCTAATGACTCTTCAGTATCAACATCAATGATACGTGTACCAACAGGCACTTTAAGCGTTAAATCAGCGCCTTTTTTACCAGTCATGTTACGGCTTTGACCATTTGTGCCGCGCTCTGCTTTATGAAAACGCTCAAATTGGTAATCAATTAACGTATTTAAGTTTTCATCGGCTTGTAGATAAACGCTGCCGCCATCGCCGCCGTCGCCGCCATCAGGACCGCCATCTGGTACATATTTTTCACGTCGGAAAGATACGACACCGCTGCCGCCATCACCCGCGTCACAACGAATTTCTACTTCATCTACAAACTTCATGATTACTCACTTTAAGATTGGCTTGTTAATAACTCTATTATATACCTAAGTGCCCTATTCAGCACCCAATGCCAAGGCGCTTAGGTATATATTTATACGCTCGATTATGTGCCTTAAAACAAAAAACCCCGCAAAGGCGGGGTTTTTCAAATATCGAGATGATTACTCAGCTACGATATTTACGTATTTACGGTTTAAAGGACCTTTCTGTTCGAATTGAACTTTACCATCTGCTTTTGCGAAGATAGTGTGGTCTTTACCGATACCTACGTTTGCGCCAGCGTGGAAACGAGTACCACGTTGACGAACAATGATGCTACCCGCTAGAACTGATTCGCCACCAAAACGCTTAACACCTAGGCGTTTGCTTTCTGAATCGCGACCGTTACGAGTACTACCAGCTGCTTTTTTATGTGCCATTTCTCAGTACCTCTAATTAAGCGCTAATGCCAGTGATTTTAACTTCAGTGAACCATTGACGATGGCCCATTTGCTTACGAGAATGCTTACGACGTCTAAATTTAACAATCTTAACTTTCTCACCGCGACCGTGTGAAACAACCTCAGCTGTTACTTTACCACCGTTTACGAACGGTACACCGATCTCGATTTTCTCACCATCAGCAACTAAAAGTACTGAATCAAATTCAACTGCTGCACCAGTTTCAACGTCTAATTTCTCAAGACGAATTGTTTGACCTTCAGTCACACGGTGCTGTTTACCACCACTTTGGAAAACCGCGTACATAATTAACTCCGTCTGTGCGCCCTCAAATCGACGCAACTAAAATATTCTTCAATAGGGCGCGAAGTTTACGCTAATGTGCAAAAACTAGCAAGCCTCTTTTTCGATAAAATGAATAAAAAATAGCTGCATTGAGAGCAATTCAATATTTTCCCCTATTCTATCCTAAAAACACCACATGCCAAGCGGTTTTTACGATCTCATGACAATTAAATTACGCTAATAATACGCACCTTTAAAATTCAAAAAGCTGATCACTTATTAATCAAGGTTATAAATTTATCTTGGCAAAATTGATCTCAAATAAAAAACTTTACAGTGTTTTTTTACTGAATCATCACAAAATATCGAGCAAGCGCTTTTTTTGTTGTACAATCAGCCCCGTATACCCATAAATATTGGCTCGGAGATCAATGGATATAAAAGCTATCCAGACGTTAATCGAAAATGAAATGGATGACGTCAATCAACTTATACATGCCCAAATGCGCTCAGATGTCGCATTGGTTAACCAACTCGGTTTATACATAGTAAACAGTGGCGGTAAACGCGTTCGTCCTATGTTGGCCATTTTAGCGGCAAAAGCACTTGGTTATGAGGGCAAAGACCATATTACGCTTGCCACTATCATCGAATTTATTCATACCGCCACTTTATTGCATGACGACGTTGTCGACGAGTCACATTTGCGCCGTGGTACGCCTACAGCCAACGCAGAGTTTGGTAATGCAGCGAGCGTTTTGGTCGGTGACTTTATCTATACACGTTCATTTCAGCTTATGGTTGGCCTAGGTAAAATGCCAATCATGCAAATTTTAGCGGATGCAACCAATGTCATCGCTGAAGGTGAAGTATTACAGCTAATGAACTGTAATGACCCTGACACCACAGAACAAAGCTATATGCAGGTTATTTACAGCAAAACGGCAAAATTGTTCGAAGCTGCAACCGGCCTTGCTGCAATTATTACCGAGCAAGACAAACAAACCCTTGAAGCATTAAACTTATATGGAATGCATCTTGGAACTGCATTCCAATTAGTGGATGATGTACTTGATTACAACGCCGATGCCGAGCAACTTGGTAAAAACATTGGCGATGATTTAGCTGAAGGTAAACCTACCCTACCGCTTATCTACGCAATGCAAAAAGGCACACCAGAGCAAGTTAAGCTAGTACGCGAAGCTATTGAGCTTGGTAATGGTATGGACCATTTAGAAAGCATTCTAGCGGCATTAGCTGACACTAAAGCCCTTGAGTTTGCAATGCAAAAAGCTGAGCAAGAAGCTGACAAAGCAATTGCTTGTATTGCGTTCTTACCAGATACACCGTACAAACAAGCCTTAGAGAGTTTGGCCCGTATCGCCGTTGCCCGCGATCACTAAACACTATTTATTCGAGCCATTAAAAAAGCCTGCATTTGCAGGCTTTTTTGTTTTCGGCGATTTAAAAAATCGCCTATCATCTGTCGGAATTAACCGTTGATGAAATCAACACCTTCTTGGATGTCTTTGTTAAGTGTAGCTAGCATGTCGTTTTTAGCTTGCTCTTCGAATGCACTTAACTCACCGTAAGAAAGGATTTCTTCAACGCCGTTTTTACCTAGACGAACTGGGTGTGCGAAGTATGCTGCGTCACCGTTTTCAACTGCAACGTATGCGTAATCAACAACTTCTTCACCTTGTAAGCCTTTAACTAAAGACATACAGAAGCGTGCTGCTGCAGCACCCATAGAAAGAGTCGCTGAACCGCCACCCGCTTTAGCGTTAACAACTTCAGTACCTGCGTTTTGGATACGTGGAGTTAATGCCGCAACTTCTTCGTCAGTGAAAGTAACACCTTCAACTTGAGATAGAAGAGGAAGGATTGTCGTACCTGAGTGACCGCCGATCACTGGAACTTTAACGTCAGTTGCGCTTAAACCTTTAAGTTCAGCAACAAATGCTTCTGAACGGATCACGTCAAGCGTTGTGATACCGAATACACGGCCTGCATCGTAAGTACCAGCTTTTTTGAATACTTCAGCAACGATTGGCACTGTGCCGTTTACTGGGTTAGTGATGATACCTACTAACGCTTTAGGACAGTTTTTAACGATGCCTTCAGCTAATGTTTTGATGATACCTGCGTTTACGTTGAAAAGGTCCGCACGGTCCATGCCTGGCTTACGTGGCATACCCGCTGGGATAAGAACGATATCACAACCAGCTAATGCTGCGTCTAAGCTGTCAGCACCAAAGCCTTCAACTTTAACGTCTGTTGGGATGTGAGAAAGATCAACCGCTACACCAGGAACAACAGGGGCAACATCGTATAACGATAATTCAGAACCTGCAGGTAAACTTGTTTTTAATAATAAAGACAATGCTTGGCCGATACCGCCAGCTGCGCCTAAAACAGCAACTTTCATTGGAATTCTCCGTAATTTGAGGTAGGAAATATTTGTGGCCCTAAAGATAATGAAATTAGCGACTAAAAACAAATTTATCCTGCTTATTTCGCGTATAATTTCGACCATAGTTGTAAACTTGGCTGTAAAGACACAGCATTTTGGACGACTTTGTAAACTAATACTGCATAAATATGCAGAGTTGTGTAGAATTACCCTACATTTTATGAATAAAGAAACGGCAACATGCAACCACAAGACAAACAAGAAGCACTGATCAAAGCGTTTAAAGCGCTATTAAAAGAAGAAAACTTCGGTTCACAAGGTGAGATTGTCGAAGCATTAAAAGAGCAAGGCTTTGATAATATTAGTCAAAGTAAAGTATCTCGCATGTTAAGCAAATTTGGTGCGGTACGTACTCGTAATGCAAAACAAGAAATGGTCTATTGCTTACCGGCTGAAATGGGTGTGCCAACAGCGAAAAGCCCACTGCGTCAGCTTGTTATTGATATTATGCATAACGAAATGATGATCATTATTCGCACCAGTCCAGGCGCAGCACAATTAATTGCTCGTTTACTTGATTCACTCGGTAAAGCAGATGGTGTACTCGGTACCATTGCAGGCGACGACACTATTTTTATCGCCCCTGCGAAGATTTCTGAAATCGATGTGACGCTTGATCGCGTACGCACTTTATTCGATACCGTTTAAAGTTGCTTTAAGAAGTTTACTGACGGGGCGAAAAACGCAGATCCCATATCGGCTTGAGTAAAGTCGAGCCAATGATCATAGCAATCGCCCTGCCCCAAGCGACTCTTTAATACCTGCTCAAACGCATCCCCTTGCGCAGCACACGAAACCATTAAAATTCCCTGCTTATGCACATCACCAAATGGCATGCTTTGGTTTAGCAATAGTGGCTGGCCATGCTCATCTTTTAATTCACTACGTACCGCATGACTGGTTTCTACAGCAGGCACAATCAAGGTATTATCTAGACGCGTGCGCCCCATGATTTGCTCTTGCTCAGACAGCGATAAATGCTGCCAGACACTCAAATCATGCACAAAGCGCTGAACATGAATATAGCTGCCTTGATCTTCAAAGTGCCCCGGTTTATCGATAAGTGCTGTACTACGCTTTTGACGGCCATGAGGTGTATCGCCTGCATAAATAAAGCCGTTAAAATCACGTCCATCTAAAAACCGAAAATTACGGACCTGCTCCACCAGCTCAACATCCGGTGTTAATAATTTTAGGATTTGCAGGGCAAATAGATGGTTTACATCTTCACGGTCTGAGCGAATTTGTACAAACAAATCAAATGGCTGGGCACTCATCACATGATCACTGTGAGTTACATTCGGAAAGCTTTGCAATTGACTAGGAATAAACTCGGGCAAGATATGCGGCCAATACTGAGCACCAAGGGCAACCACGCACGATAGCATGGCTTCTGAGAACTGATCAGCAAACTCATCTTGAATGACGCTAACGCGTTTTAGTTTTTTACGTAATGACTCATCGTGGCCATCGTAAACATTAAAAAACAGGTGCAAACCATGTAAGTTTGCTTCAGCACAAATCCCAGATTGCGCTTGCGCCATAGTGAATCCTTAGCTTCTCGTTATTTGCACAAAGCCAAGGATTCAAGATTGTTATTTATTACTAATCATGAAAAAAATTGACTGTGTGCGGCATTATTTTTATTTTTACAGGTTGCTCAACAGCTAACACGCGGTCTTGCTCTGCAGCAACTTCACACTCTTGCCCTGCAATATTAATTCGATATACATAACGCGTACCGATAAAGCGCCTGTGCAAAATAGTTAAACTGTTTGCGTCACTGTGCGCAGCTTCACACAACTGAATATGGTGCGGTCTTATATACACTTGACCTTGCTGACAATCTGCATTGTTCGGTGTCAATGAGTGAACCACACCAAACGCCGTTTCGTATTCAGTTGGCGTTAATACTTTTGCCGTTAAGTATATGCCCGTACCAAGAAACTCTGCAACCACCTTTGAGTTAGGTTGACTAAATAACTGCTCAGGAGAGCCTTGTTGGGCTATTTTTCCACCATGCATAACCGCAAGCGTGTCGGCAAACGCGAAAGCTTCTTCCTTCGAGTGGGTAACAAATACCGCAGAAACCTGCTGAGCTTTAATAATGCGACGTATATCGGCAATAAGCTCAAAACGTACTTGTGTATCAATATTCGAAAATGGCTCATCAAGTAGTAATAAACTTGGTTTGTAAGCAAGTGCACGGGCTATTGCTACTCGTTGCTGCTGTCCACCAGAAAGCTGGTGAGGGTATCGCTGTGCACAACCATCGAGTTTAACAAGGCTAAGCATTTCATCTACACGCTCGCGCTTTTGCGCTTTACTCATATTGCTTAGCCCAAACGCAATGTTGTCGCTTACCGTTAAATGAGGAAACAACGCATAGTCTTGGAACATCATGCCAATATTACGTTTTTCCGGTGCAACAAACAGCCCACTATCGTTGACCACTTTTGAATCAATACTCATATAGCCTTGCTCAGGCTGTAAAACCCCGGCAATTGCCTTTAAGGTGGTGGTTTTGCCGCAGCCACTTGCACCAAGCAAACAAACAATTTCATCTTGTTCAACATTGAGGTTTAGTTCACTCAACACCTGAGTCGCATTGTACTGATAAGCTAAGTCTTTAATTATCAAATGACTCATGAGTGATTTTGCTCCATCGAACGATTAACGAAATACAAAGGGATTAACCCAACTAACACGATAAACAAGGCTGAAATTGACGCAAGCTCCAATTGCTCATCACTAACATATTGAAAAACATGAGTTGCTAGGGTTTCAAAATTAAAAGGTCTGAGTAATAAAGCCGCAGGTAACTCTTTCATGCACTCAATAAACACTAACAAGCCAGCTGTTAAAATACCGCGTTTTAATAGCGGTAAATGTACTCGGCAAAGTGTTTGCAAGGGCCCTTTGCCCATTGATTGACTGGCCATATCTAGCGATGGGCTAATACGTAAAAAACTGCTTTCAAGTGCGCCATGTGCAATCGCATAAAAACGCACAACGTAAGCAAAGATCATCGCAAATAAAGTGCCGCTCAAAAGTAAACCGGGTGATAAACCAAAAGGCTCAAGCCAATTATTTAATGCATCATCTAACTGAGTTAATGGAAGTAATACAGCAATCGCTAATACGGTACCAGGTAAGGCGTAGCCAGTACTTGCTAAACGTCCTGGGATCAGAGGGTAAGCTTGTTTCGCAATGCGCTGATAAAACAATACCAATAAGCTCAATAGGATAGTTGCAATGCTCACCACAACAGCCACTTTAAAACTTTGCCAAGCGTAATTAAAAAATGCCCCATTCCATGCTTCATCTGCATAGACAATGGCGTATTTAACTAACACCCCAACCGGTAGGATAAAAGCCAATACCAGCACAACTGTGCAAGCCAAGCTTGCAGCCCATGCGGCACTGCCTTTTAAGCGATACAAGGTTGCACTGTTAACGCTTGACTGACGTTCATACACAGCTTGATTACGACGACTAAAACGTTCAACCATGATGGTTAAAAACAAAATCAATAACATGATACCTGAGATTTTCGCCGCAGCAGTTAATGAGTAATAGCCAAGCCACGTATCGTATACAGCGGTAGTGAGCGTACTTACAGCAAAGTAATTGACGGTAGCAAAATCAGCCATGGCCTCCATACTGATTAATGTAACCCCTGCCACAATCGCCCCACGACCAAGAGGCAAACTAACGCGTAAAAAGCTTTGTAATGGTGATAGCCCCATTAGTTGACTAGCTTGTACTAGTTTAAAAGACTGCTCTCTGAGTGCCGTTTTAAAAATAAGGAATAAGTAAGGATAGAGTACCAAGGCAATCATAATAATAGCCCCAGATAATGTACGAATATCAAAAAACCAGTAATCGTCTGGTGACTGCCAACCAAACCAGTCTCTAAGGGTGATTTGTACTGGCCCAGCGTAATCAAGTAAGTCAGTATACACATAGGCGATTAGATAAGTTGGCATTGCTAATGGCAGCATTAATGCCCATTCAAATTGCTTACGCCCAGGAAACTCACAATATGCAGTTAACCAAGCTAACGGCAATGCTATTACACAGCTCAGCAGCCCTACCCCTGCAATGAGTATGAGAGTATTACGGGTATAATCCCACAGCACAGTATCGAAAAGGTGCTGAAATACATCTGAATCTCCTTGCAGAGATTCAAATAGTAAAAAGCCTAATGGCGTAACAAGCAACAGGCCAATAAGCCAGGCTATAAGCTGCCAACGCGACAGCGAAAACTTCACATGCATAAGTGGATTAATACCAGATAAAATAAAAGCTGTTAAAAAACAGCTTTTATAAAAATGTGTTACGAGAAATATCCTCGTTATAAATCAAACTTTACTTCATCAATCAGCTTCAGTGCCACAGGGCGATATTTGCTGATCTCATCAAGAGGAAGGCTATCTTCTTTAAACTCACCCCATGATGCAACCATCTCAGATAATGCAACCCCTTGCTTTACAGGGTATTCCATATTAACGGAAGCATACATATTTTGCGCCTTATTGTCGGTCATATACTCAACTAGTTTCAAGGCATTTTCAGGGTTTTTAGCATAACGGGTCATAACAACGCCCGATACATTGATATGAGAGCCACGGTTCGTTTGGTTAGGGAAGTTAATATATACCGCTTCTGCCCATGATTTTTGCTGCTCATCTTGCATCATTTTGCCAAAATAATAGCTGTTGCCTAACGCCAGATCGCATAAACCTTCTTTTACGGCTTTGACTTGCGCTCTGTCATTACCTTGCGGTTTACGTGCTAAATTGGCTTTTACGCCCTCAAGCCATTGCTTAGTTTTTGCTTCGCCATGGTGAGCAACCATAGAAGCAACTAAACCTAAATTGTAAGGATGTTTACCAGAGCGAGTACAGATTTTACCTTTGTATTTTGGGTCTGCTAAATCTTCGTATGTTAACTCACCAAGCGCACCAACGCGCTCTTTTGCGGAGTAAACATTACGTACACGTTTAGTAAGTGCTATCCATTGACCGTCGGCATCGCGAAAAGTGCTTGGCACATTCGCATTAACTACATCACTATTAATTGATTGCGTTAAGCCTAAATCTTCTAATTGAATCAGCGCACTAAAATTTGAAGTTAATACTAAATCAGCCTTACTGTGTTTACCTTCACGCTTTACACGTTCAATCAGCCCTTTTTTGGCAAAAACCACATTGGTTTTAATACCTGTTTGCTTAGTGAAATCATCCAAAATAGGCTGAATTAAGAATGGTTGACGAAACGAGTAAATATTTACTACATCTGCAGCAAATGTAGGCGCGCTTAATAATGCGCTAAGTAATACTAAGGCTGTTTTTTTCATTTTATAGCACCTAAATAATAACAATTATCAAAATATTTTACCTAGAGTTAGGGCAAAGTGCACCCGTTTAAACTTATATTTCAATCAACATAGCTGCCATTTAGGAATTTGCATGTAAGACATATCTCACCCACATGGCAGTTATTGAGTAAAAAGCACCAGCAAACACTGCATAAAAACACTTAACCAACTGAAATTTAATGAAATATATTAAATGACAATAAAATAACCAACAGATTAAATAAGATTTTGACCTACTCAGCTTTGCCTATTTCTCTATAATTACTTACATCAACTAAGCAAGAAGCTTAATGAGTAGATGGATAAGGAAGCATTACTCATAATACCGCGGAATAAGGTTCATTAGGAGAATAAGGAATCAAGGACAGGCTCAGGAAGAGTAACGCAATGGAGTGACAACCTACGGACAGCATCAGGATGATGTGGAATGGCATAACAACAGGATGTTGTTATACAGGAAGTTCAAAAAGTGGAATAAAGGACAGGCCGTTAGGGCATCGCAACGGATTTGCAAATAAAGGGATAGTGTCGGGATGGCACGTAAGGGAATGGTAAAGTGATTACCAGCAAGGATGTAAAGGACTAACAAGGAAACAAGGCGGGATTGCCTTATATTACACAGAACCAATAAGTAAAGTGTGATCGCATGGATTGGCAAAGTTTAGGGAGTTGATTAGATTCAATTGCAGGATGCAAAAAATTAAGAAGATTCCGCAAGCGCGACTAGAGATAGTACGCGCTTTTCTTTTGCCTACAATTTAGTAAAGAGTTATTGCTCTGGGCGTCCCTTATTTCGCTTACCAAGCAGGTAAGCATCTCTAAACTTAATAAAATGTTGCTCAAGCTTTTGTGTAGCGTCTTCCTCACCAGCAAGAGCAAGAACCATAATAGCCACCTCAGCAGTACCTAGTTGATGCTCATGCGGGGCAACACGCAATCGATAATCCGAAAGCTTTTCAGGTGTAATTGAAAGCACAGGAAAATTATCTAGATAAGGGCTTTTACGGATCATTTTCTTTGCTTCGCGCCAAGTACCATCTAAAAAGATAAACAATGGACGTTTACCTTCAACAGGGGTTACTTCGGTGATCACCCGCTCTTCGTCGTCTACATCGCTGGCTGGAAAAATAACCATTGGCTGATACTGGGGATCTGCCAATAAGCTTAATAAGGCTTCATCTGGATTTGTTCTATCCCATTTAAAGGCATGGTTATCTGGCACGATTTCAGCAATTAAACGGCCAGTATTTGACGGCTTAAAACTCTCATTATGGTACATAAGTAAACAAACCGCGGCATCACACTTTGCCTGTTCAACACCATCACAAATACAATAGTGTTCGGCTAATAAACATCGCTCACAACGCGTTAACTTTGCTCCTCGCGCTTTAAATTCACGACGAGACTCAGTCATTTGCTGAGCACGAAGCATTAACACGGAATTATTTGAGATAGTAGCCACTGTATTTACCAGATAATTAAACGGCGCGTATTGTAGCTAAAAATAAGGGGAATAGATATCTGCAAGCCCAAAGAGCAAGCTATTCCTAAAAAATGAAGAGAAGTAGTGTTATAAAAAATGCAACAAGGGTTAGCTTCCAAAAAACGGCTATTAAATCGCTATTTTTATTACGTAAATCATCTCTGTGGGACTTCTTCAAAAACACGACCTGTAAATCTGATAGGCCTTTACAGTGCGGACACTCTGGCTCAAGATAATTTACTTCTAAGCCACATCGTGAACAAGGCTTACTGCGAATTAAACCAAAGCGAAACATTTGTTTGTCCTTTTCTTAAAACTCCATAGCTGAATTTACTGTATCTTAACTACTTTTCTAAAACCAGCTCTGGCATTGTGTATGCGCTCATACTCCTTTAAAATAGCGTCCTTGCATATCATCGAGGCTGGCTGTGTTACTCAATTATAATCCCCCAATGACACCTTATTTAAGTATTGTTTATCAAGACGATGACTTACTTATTGTGAATAAACCAAGTGGTTTACTTACTGTGCCGGGAAAAGACCCAAAACACGCCGACTGCCTTATTGCCCGCATTAATCGCGTTTTCCCAACGGCAAAAATTGTTCACCGCCTTGATATGGCGACCTCTGGCATTATTTGTTTAGCTATGCATAAAGAAGCGCATCGTAATTTAAGCATTCAGTTTCAAGATAGAAAAACCGCGAAACGCTACATTGCTCGTGTATTCGGTAAGCTTGAGCAAGAAACTGGTTCTGTAGATTTACCACTTATTTGTGATTGGCCGAACCGCCCAAAGCAAATGGTTGATCAAGACAATGGCAAACCGTCATTAACCCATTTTAAAGTACTTGAGCATGAACAGAATGCAACTCGTGTCGAGCTGACCCCTATTACAGGGCGTTCTCACCAACTACGTGTGCACATGCTGTCATTAGGTCACCCTATTTTAGGCGATAAGTTGTATGCTCACCCCGAGGCATTCGCCATGTCTCCCCGCTTACAACTGCATGCCGAAATGCTTACCTTAGCTCACCCTGCAAGCGGTGAAACACTGATTTTTGAAGCCGCTCCTGAGTTTTAAGACAATTCGCTAAATATTTAATAAAGACTGCCGATAGTTAATTAATCACTGATTTAATTAAAGACTCAGGTAATATCGGCATGAATTTAAAACCCGCACATCGCTTAGCTTACGCAGCCTGTTTTGCGTTGATGGGCAATGTGAATGCTGCCGATTTTATTAAACCCACCCCTTGGTCAAGCTTGGTCACTAACGATATTCAACGCTTTTTACCAAGTGATGAAGTACGTACTCTGCTTGCCGGTGAAGATGAGTTCATTAGTTTATACCGTCAATCGATGGCAGCCAGTCAACGCGGAATTGTGCTAATCATTCCTGATTGGCAGCACTTACCCACTAATAATGCTGGTATTAACTTTTTGCGCAAGCAGTTAAACGAAATTGGCTATGCAACCCTTGCCATGACCATGCCTGACATTGATTGGCACCCTGTCGATGTGACAACGCCCGAGTCACCTAAAAGCTCTGAAGCTGAGTCAACAACACAAAGTAGTCAACAAGGCGATGAGCAATCAACTCCTGCTCCACCAGCCGAAACACAACAAGCGCCGCATTTTGTTACAGGTGAACCTAATATTAGTGAAGCCGTACTTGATGATTATAAATTAAAGCTAATTGCCAGATTCAATGCCTTGTATAACAGTGCCATGGATGAAGGCGGCAACATTATTGTAGTAGCACAAGGTGCCAGTGCGGGGCTCTTGATTGAGCATTATGCTAGCTTTCCAAATAACGAACTAAACGCTTTTATTAGCCTAGGTAGTTATTTACCTAACAGCGTTCGTAACCAGCATCTCAATGCGACGCTTTCGACTATCAGCCCACCGCTACTGGATATTTTCTATAGTGAGGGCAACCCTGACACGCTGCAAAGCGTTAAAGACAGAAAACGTTGGGTAAGAAAACACGCAAAATATGACTACCGACAAAGAGAGTTATTTGGTGTGCCTTCAGAGCCTGAGCAGCACCAGCGGCTGCTCAAAGAAGTCGACGGATTTTTACGCCGCCTTTTTTAAATACTCATAAGCCGCTTGAATATCTTGGCTTTTCTTTACCGCAACTTCCATCATATGTTTTGGTAAACCTTGCGATACCAGCTTATCGGGATGATGCTGAGCCATGAGCTTTCGATAAGCAACTTTAATATCTCTCGCAGAAGCATCATTGTTTAAACCTAAAAGAGCCAACGCTTGGGCGCGATTCATACCGTTATTAGGTGGCACACTGTGCCCTCTTTGTTCACTATGACTGCTGCGATTTTGCTGACTTTGTTGACGCTGCTGTTCATAAAAACGCTGTTGTTGCTGACGAAATGCAAATTCGGCTTGGTAACGTTTTAATAAAATTGCAAACTGAGTACGTGAAATACCTAACTGCTTACTCACCTCTTGCAAAAGCTGCTTTTCTTGCTCTGCAAGGTGACCATCAGAAAAGGCCATTTGAATTTGTATTTCGAGGAACAGTTGCAATAAATCATGGCGTCGAGCAAAGCGCTCTTTAAAGTCATGAACGGTTTCTTTTAATGAAAAGTCGCTTTCTTTACCACTACGAAAGGCATCTTGTGCTTCTCTTCGCTCATCACCCGATAAACCCATTTCGTCCATAAACAAACTTGCAGCACGAATATGCGTTTCACTAACGCGACCATTCGATTTGGCGATATGCCCCATCACTGCAAAGCAGCTAGAAAAGAAAAGTGCTTGGCGCTCGTTAATATCATCGCCTTTAAACAAACCAGAAAAACCACCTGCTTTATCAAAATCTTGTTTTAAGCTGCGATCGAACATATGGCCTAGGTATAGGCCTAGTAAGGCTCCTATAAATTTGCCAAACATAAAGCCAAAACAAAAACCGAGTACTTTTCCCCACATAATTTGGCAAACCTCTGTTGTTTTTACAAAGCAAAACGCTGATTGATTTCGTCGAGTCTGGCTGGTGTGCCAATGTCATCCCACTGACCTAAATAAAGTTCAGTCGAAACCTGATACTCACTGAGCTTTTCTCGCAAAATAGGCCCAAGTGGACGAATACCAGTGCTGAGACCTTTAAAGAAATCAGCATGATAGCGACTTATACCGGAAAAAGTATACTTTTGACTATCTGGGCTTAGATGACTCAGCGCAAAATCACCATCAGGATTATGCGCGGGATTTTCAACAAGGACAATATGCGCCTCTCCTGCTTGCAGGTGTAACTGCATCAACGAAGTCACATCGTAATCAGTAAACACATCACCATTGATGACAATAAATTGCTCGCCCAATAACGGCAATGCTTGAATGATCCCCCCGGCGGTTTCTAGCCCCCCAGCTTGTTCTTGGCTATAAGTGATCGTTACACCAAACTGCGAACCATTACCGAAATACTCGGTTATTTTGTCACCCTGCCAAGCAAGGTTAATGACAATATCGGTAATGCCTGCTTGGCGTAAGTTATTAATATGATGCTCTAATAATGGCTTGCCTTTAATCTTTAGCATCGGCTTTGGTTGCGTTTCGGTTAGCGGCATCATGCGTTTACCACGCCCCGCCGCTAGGATCATTGCTTTCATTTGGACTCTTTCGTTAAACGCTGCTTAGTCTGTGGAATAATTATCTGCTCTATCCACTGACCAAGGGCTGTTAACTCTGGGTATTCTTTACTGACATTACTGATGTATGTAAGGGTTGGCAGTACATTATTCAAATAGCCAGACTTTCCGTCACGTAATTTTAAGCGGCAAAATATGCCCGCAGCTTTTAAATGACGCTGCACGCCGGTTAAGTCAAACCAACGTTTAAACATCGCAAACGAAGTGTCTTGCAATAGCTGCTGCTCGCTAAATTCGTCATAAGCGTAATGTAAAAGGTAGTCGAGCTCTTGTTCTGGTAGCTTGAAATAGCAATCTCTTAATAATGAAACAAGGTCATAACACACCGGCCCTTGTACGGCATCTTGATAATCGATGATTGCCCATTGCTGCCCTGTGCGCATAATATTACGACTATGGAAGTCTCGGTGAACCGTAACAATTGGTTGCTCAAGGGCATTATTAATTAATAACTCACAGGCTTGTTGCCACATTTTCTGCTCATCAGCAGAGAGTTGCTCACCAATAAAGTTATCGACTAACCAATCTCTAAAAATGCTTAGCTCAAACTGTAAAAACTCGCCATCAAATACTTTCATATATTGGGCAGGCGGGATTTGCGCCCACTGTGCACTTAACTTTATTAGATGTTTGTAGTGTAAAGTGCGGTCTTCGTCGCCCAGTAAATCAGCCAAATGAGTATTGCCTAAATCACTCAGCAAGAAGAAGCCTTGTTTTTCATCAGCCTGAAGAATTTTTGGTAATTTAAAGCCATGCTGAGAAAATACTTTGTTGAGTTCTATATAAGGTGTGTTATCTAGTTTGTCTGGATCTGAGTCCATGACAATATAGCTTTGTTCACCTGTATTTACGCGGAAATAACGGCGAAAACTCGCATCCCCAGTGATGGCGGCTAATTGATATTCATCCTCTTTAAAGTGAGGATTTAAAAACTGCTGTAAACTTTTATAACGATTCATTTAGTAAGATATCTATTTTTCACTAAGTCAATTACTGTATTTGCCATTGTTTTCCTTTATTATGTCTAGCTTATATCCAACCAAAGAGCATTAAGGTCATTAAATGAGCAAAACCTGGGGCATAATGATGCTAAGCGTACTTAGCGCACCATCGTTCGCCGAAACTGAACTGGCACACAATTTTTGTGGCACTTCAATGCAAACCAGAGCTTGGCAACCGCTCCCTGGCCTTGAACTTAATACGATCGATATCAAATCCGATGATATTGAACTATTGGGTACCCAAAGCGCAGAATTTACCGGTAATGTAGATATTAACACCCTAACGATGAATTTGTCCGCACAAAGTGCACTGATTGACAAACAACGTGGGTTACTTAATGCAACCGGTCCTATCGTTTATCGCGATAAAGTAAGCCAAATTAATAGCTCTGGACTCAATGCAGATTTAAACAATTCTGAATTGAGCTTGCTAGGCGCAGACTATAAGTTTACTGATCAACTTGGTCATGGCGGCGCAGAAAAACTAACAGTTAATGAGTCTGGCCTAAACCTGATGAACGCAAGCTTTACTACCTGTCCGGGTGAAACACCTGTGTGGGCCATCGAAGCTGACGAAATCGACTTATCAAGAGAAGAAGGTTGGGGCGAAACACATAATACTGTGCTTAGAGTGTTTGATACCCCAGTACTTTATGTTCCTTATTTTACTTTCCCATTAGATGACCGTCGTAAGTCAGGTTTACTAACACCTAACTTCTCGAGCTCAGGCCGCTATGGTATCGAAACCATTACTCCTTATTACTGGAATATTGCACCAAATTACGACGCGACTATAACACCGCGCTATATGTCTAAACGCGGTTTACAAATGATTGGGGAATTTCGTTACTTAACTGAGCAAAATAATGGCTTAGTTGCTGTTGAGTACCTAGACAAAGATGACGAAGAGCCAAATGTAGACTCTCGTTACCTGTTCCACTGGCAACAGCAAAGTTATTTAGGTGAAAACTGGCGTGCTAATATCGACATAACAAACGTCAGTGATGATAACTACTTAACCGATTTAAACTCTGGTTATGCGACTCGCACCGATACTCAGTTGTACCGCACCGGCTCTCTAACCCACTTAGGTGACACTTGGCGCACCAATATCAAGTTGCAAAGCTTTGAAGTACTTGGTGATCACCGTGAATCATATGCGGCGTTGCCACAAATTAGTTTTTCGCAAACTGATGCATATGATTTTTATGGCATTGATTTAACCCTTGATGGTGAGCTCAGTTATTTCACTAATGATGAAGCTGTAATTGATGAAGCAAGCCGTGTTCATATAGAGCCTAAAGCAAGTTTTGGTTACCAAGAATACGCATGGTCATTTTTATCTGAGTTCAGCTTATTACATACTGAATACAACCAACATGGTGACTTAGCTGGTACCGAGTTTGATGAAAATGTCACTCGAACCCTACCTAAAGTGCGTTTATACAGCCAATTAAATTTTGAGCGTGATACTGCATTTTTCTTTAAAGATGGTATTCAAACTCTTGAACCACAAATTCAGTACTTATATACGCCAAATAAAGACCAATCAAATATTGGTCTTTACGATACAGCAAAATTACAAGACGATTTCTTTGGCTTATTTAGAGATCGCCGTTTTTCAAGTATCGACCGGATAGCAACCGCAAACCAATTTACGTTAGGTGCAACAACACGCTTATTTAGTAGTGAAAATGAAGAAGTATTTAACTTCAGTGCCGGACAAATTTTTTATTTAAGTAATGATGCCAAGCCTACATCACAAGGTATCGACTCCGACACTAACTACAATGCCTTGTTTGCAGCGCAAACCATGTTACATTGGCACCGTCGTTGGTATTTATCAGGTGGTATCCAGTACGACACTGATAGTAAAGAAATTATTCAGTCAAATATCACCTTAGATTATAAAGGTGACGATAAACAGCTCGTGCAATTGAACCATCGCTATGCAAATGATGTCTCAGGCAATACAATCGAGCAAGTTGGTCTATTTACCAGCATTCCGCTATCAGAAGATTGGCAGTTTGTTGGCAGCTACCACCGTGATTTAGAGAGCGGTCGTAGTATTGAGGTTTTCAGCGGTCTTCAGTATGAATCATGCTGTTGGGCGTTTCAAATCACAGGCCGTCGTCAAATCGAAACTGATTTGAACCAGGCGATTGGTCAAGAGCAAGCAACCTTTGACACAAGTATTGGTTTCAATATTGTGTTAAAAGGGCTTGGAAGCAAAAGCCGTTATGATGCACAAAAATTATTACAACAAGGTATTTTTGGCTATCGTAGACCGTATTTTCTTAATAACTAGTACCGCAGTACTATTAGCAAGAGTATTAGAAAAAGTATGAATTTAAAAAAATTATTTGCATCAGCATTATTAACAGTTGGCCTATGCCAAAGCGTTTTCGCAAAACCAGTTGAAATTGACAAAGTGGTGGGCGTTGTTAACCAAGGTGTTATCTTACAAAGTGAAGTAGATACCATTGTTAATCGCGTAAAGACCCAGGCTGCAGAGCAAGGTCAAGAATTACCTTCTGATGATACACTGCGAATTCAAGCCATTGAGCGTTTAGTTAGCCAAGAACTAATGATGCAACTTGCTGAGCGTATGGGTCTTGAGATTTCAGACTCGCAATTAGACCAAACTTTAGAAAATATGGCGCGTGAGCAAGGTGGCAGTATTGCTGACTTACGTCGGACAATTGAAGCGGCTGGAGACAGCTACCCTGCATATCGCGAAGAAATCCGTAAAGAGATCACCACGCAACAAGTAACTCGTATGAACGTGGATCGCCGTATTTATATCAGTACGCAAGAAATTGATAACCTGTTAAAAATCATGGAAACACAAGGTAAAAATGCCGAAGAATATGACATTGGCCATATCTTGATTGATATTCCTAGTGATGCTACTGCGGATGAAATTGCGAGCGCTAAAACGCGAGCTGAGAAAGTTATTGAGTTTTTAAAAGAAGGCAAAGAGTTCAAGCGTATTGCTATTTCATCTTCAAGCGGCTCAAAGGCACTTGAAGGTGGTCAGCTAGGTTGGATGAGCATCAATGAAATGCCATCACTTTTTGCTGAAGCGGTAAAAGGCCATAAAAAAGACGATATCGTTGGCCCGCTTCGTTCAGGTGCTGGTTTCCACATCATTAAAGTGCAAGATGTTCGTGGTCGTCAAGTTGTTGAAACAACAGAAGTTCGTTCACGCCATATCTTAATTAAGCCTTCTATCATCTTAAGCGAAGAAAAAGCGCGTGACATGCTAAAAGGTTTTGCAAAAGAGCTACGTGAAGGCAAAGCTGACTTTGGTGAACTTGCTAAAGAATACTCTGAAGACCCGGGTTCTGCATTAAAAGGTGGTGAGTACGATTGGACTGATCCAAGCACTTATGTACCAGAATTTAAAAATACCCTGCTTTCTCTAGATAAAAATGAAATCAGTGAGCCATTCAGAACTCAGTTTGGTTGGCACATTGTACAGCTACTTGATAAGCGTGTAGCAGATAAAACAGAGCAAGCTAAACGTAACCGCGCTCACCAACTACTGTTTAATCGTAAATTTAAAGAAGAAAGTTTCAACTGGCAGCAAGAAATGCGTGAGCAAGCACACGTTGATATTTTCCCAACAGAATAATAATTATGACCATTAGAATTGCAATTACCCCAGGTGAGCCAGCTGGTATTGGCCCTGATTTACTTATCAAGTTAGCGCAGCACCAGTGGGATGCCCAACTGGTGGTGATTGCTGATGGCGCGCTGTTAAAACAGCGCGCTAAATTGCTTGGTTTAGATATTAATTTAATTGACTTCGATGACAGCCAAGCCCCAAGCATTGCCCCTGCAGGCAGCGTTTACTTACACCAAGTAGATTTAGGCTCTGATGTTGAAGTGGGCGTACTTAATGACGCCAATGGTCAATATGTGCTGGATACTCTGCGCATTGCCAGTGAAAAAAATATGGATGGTACTTTTGCTGCTGTTGTTACAGGCCCTGTGCATAAGGGGATTATCAACAAAGCAGGTATCTCATTCAGCGGTCACACAGAGTATTTTGCACAGCAATCAAATACTGCTGATGTGGTGATGTTGTTAGCAACTGAAGGCTTGCGTGTGGCACTTGTTACGACCCATATACCGCTTGCTTATGTATCGCGCGCAATCACTGTTGAGCGTTTAAGCAAAGTAGCCACAATATTAAATCATGACTTACAAACAAAGTTTGGCATTGAAAAGCCACGCATTCTCGTATGTGGCTTAAACCCACATGCCGGCGAAGATGGTCATTTAGGCACAGAAGAAATTGACACTATAACGCCAACTCTTGAGCTCTTAAATAACCAAGGTATGAACTTAATTGGCCCATTGCCTGCTGACACCCTATTCCAAGATAAATATCTTTCGCAAGCAGATGCAGTGCTTGCAATGTATCACGATCAGGGATTACCTGTGCTAAAATACAAAGGTTTCGGCAATTCGGTCAACATCACTCTTGGCCTGCCATTTATTCGCACCTCAGTAGATCACGGCACGGCTCTCGATTTAGCCGGCACAGGTACTGCTGATGTAGGTAGTTTTGAATTAGCGATCCGCGAAGCAATTAAGCTCGCCCATGAAAAAGCGCAGAATCAATGACAGATAAAGTACATTTAGGACACCGCGCGCGTAAGCGTTTTGGTCAAAACTTTTTAAACGATGACATGATCATCGACAAAATCGTTACGGCCATTGATCCTAAACCTGAAGATAATTTAGTAGAAATCGGCCCGGGTCTTGGTGCTATCACTGAGCCAGTCGCTGATTTAAGTGGCCACCTAACGGTTGTTGAGTTAGATAAAGACTTAGCAGAACGTTTAACGAGCCACCCATTCTTAGGGCCAAAGTTAACAGTGCATCAAGGCGATGCAATGAAGTTCGACTTTAGCTCTTTGATCAAGTCAGACGAAAAATTAAAGATTTTTGGTAACTTACCTTACAATGTTTCGACCCCGCTGTTATTCCATTTATTTGAATTTGCAGACAATGTTGAGCATATGCACTTTATGCTGCAAAAAGAAGTAGTTAAACGTATGGTCGCAGGCCCAGGCAGCAAAGCTTTTGGCCGCTTGAGTGTAATGACACAATATTACTGTCACGCAATGCCAGTGATTGATGTGCCACCAGAGTGCTTTAAGCCAGCCCCTAAGGTCGATTCAGCAGTAATTCGTTTGATCCCTAAAAAGCCTGAACAGCGTTCAGCTAAAAGTACAAAACTTCTTAACACAGTATGCTTAGAAGCCTTTAATCAGCGCCGTAAGACTCTGCGTAATAGTTTATCTAACTTACTTACAGCTGAAGAACTAACAAGCATCGGCATTGATATCACGCTGCGTGCTGAAAGCCTGTCTTTACAACAATTTATTGATATAGCTAATTGGATTTATGACAACAAGCAGTAATCTAGGTTCTCCAATTAAGGTGTCGGTTGAGACCTTCTACGTAGAAGGTCAATCAGAGCCTGAACAAGATAAATACGTTTTTGCTTATTCTATCACCATTAAAAACCACAGTTTATGCAGTGCTAAGCTTTTGAGCCGTTATTGGTTAATTACTGATGCTAACGGTAAAGAAGTGGAAGTACAAGGTGAAGGTGTTGTTGGTGAAACCCCAACCATTGCCCCAGGTGAAAGCTACAAATACACCAGTGGCGCTGTGCTTGATACCCCAGTTGGGACAATGCAAGGTCATTACACCATGCGTAACGAATTTGGGACTGAATTCGAAGCACCAATCGAGGTGTTTCGTTTAGCTCGCCCAAACATATTGCACTAAATAACGATGGCTGATTATGCAATTGGTGATTTACAGGGGTGTTATAGTGAATTTGATGCGTTATTGAAACGGGTCAACTTCAACCCAAGCCAAGATCACCTTTACTTAGTCGGCGATATAGTCGCTCGAGGTCCTGACTCACTCGCCTGTCTCGAGCGTCTTCATACTATGCAAGGCAGCGTAACTATTACCCTTGGTAATCATGATTTACACCTTATCGCTTGTCATTATCTAAATAAACCTGCAAACCCCAAAGATAAGCTGGCCGATGTTTTTAATAGTCCAAAACGCGCTGAATATATTCATTTTTTACAGCAACAACCATTAGCTATTTGGCTTGAACGCTATAACATGCTGATAAGTCATGCTGGCCTAAATCCTAGCTGGTCAATAAAAAAAGCATTGAAACGTGCTAGTTTTGCCCAACAATGCTATCAAGGAGCTGATGCAACTCATTACTTCGCCAATATGTACGATCCCCATCCGTTACAGTGGCAATCGAATTTAAGTAGTGAAGCTAAATTTCGCTATATTGTTAATTATTTCACTCGGATGCGGTTCGTAAACCTTACAGGTGAACTCGATTTTGCAAACAAAACCAGTATTAGTGAAGACAGCTCAATAATACCTTGGTTCGATCACCCTGATATTTCTAAGTTAAAACAGCATATTGCATTTGGCCACTGGGCTGCTTTAGAAGGTAAAGTCAAACAAGAAAACATCCACGCTCTTGATACAGGCTGTGTTTGGGGTGGCGCAATGACCCTAATGGAACTCAACACAAAAGACTATTTCGTCGAAAAATCCCACTCTTTTATCTAAATAAACTGAAAAATAGCTGAACATCTGTTAGATTTATAACAATTAAAATAAATTTAATTTAAAGCTAATTAAATTTAAATACTTAACTAATTGGCAACCTTGCCGATAAGTGTTGATTAGTACTATTTTCTGGAATTGCATATGAACTTGACCGTTAGACAGCGCATTTGGGGTGGCTTTATTGTTATTACGTTACTCCTGCTTTTTATTGGTGGTAACTCGTTGGTAAAAATTACCAACATAGATCAATCAACACAGCGAGTTAACCAGCTTTCGCTGCCAGCTCTCGATAAGAGTTATGAGTTACAGGTTGAATTTATTTTAATGAGTAAGTCAGCTCAGGCAAGTTTTTATACTAGTGCGCAAGATGAACTGGCGACATTAAGAAAAAATTTCAACCAACAAAAAAAACGATATGATAATTCCTACCAAGAGCTTCAACAAATTGTTAGCAACGATCCAAAGCTAAAACAAAGCAGCCAACAAGTTGAGCAAACTTATAAGCGCTTTGTTAAGTCTGTCGACAACCTGTTTGCAGATAAACAAACTCAACTTGAGCTAAATAAAACACTACGCACCCAGCTTGAAAACATCGAAATCAGTGCTGAAGATGCAAATTCAGTGGTGCTTGATATTATTGATATAGATGGACTTGAAGAAAACCATTCACGTGCTTATCAAGCCGCCAATAACATGGAAAACAACTTCCAATCAGTCGTCACTAACAGCACTGATATGCTAACGGTGAAAACTCTCAACACATTAGACATCGTAAAAAATGAACAGGTTTATTACTTAGAAGAAGTTGAGCGTAGTTTAGGGCTCATTCGCCCAGCAATTATTGATAATAACGCCGGTTTGTATAATGATTTAAACGGCTACTTTGAAACGCTTTCAGATAATGTTCGTGGTAATAACAGTTTATCTGCAAATAAAAAACGTTTAATTGATGCAATTGCTAAAACAGAAGCTGAATTAGCAAACGCAGAAAACTCTACTAGTGAAGCATTAAAGCAATTAAAAGAACTAGTTGACCAAGCTACAGTGCTGGCTTTTGACTTGCAGCAAGATGTCAGCGGTAATGTCTCAACAGCAACTATTTGGACTTGGGTTGCCATGGTGATTGCTACTTTAATTGCTATCATCGTTGCTGCTGTGACTGTTAATCGTATAACCAAGCCCCTTTCTGAAGTAAACCGTATCCTTGATATCGTGGCAAGCGGTGACATGACACAGCGTCTTGACGACTCAGCTAAAGACGAATTCGGTGAACTATCACGTAGCTGTAATACGCTAATTGAAAGTTTGCGTACGCTTATCCAAGGTATAATCTCTCGCTCTACACAGCTAGCTGCTGCTTCTGAAGAGACATCGGCAATCACTGAAGAATCTAGCCAAGCTATACGTAATCAACAAGCACAGGTTGAACAAGCGGCAACGGCAACAACTGAGATGAGCAGTACATCACAAGCGGTAAGTAGCAGTGCTCAACAAGCTCTTAGTGAAATAAAGAACGCTGACAAAGAAGCAGATCGTGTCAAAGGCATTTCATCACAAAATAAAGCAACCATTGAGCAACTAGCTCGTGAAGTCGATGATGCATCGCAAGTTATCAACCAACTTCATAAAGACAGCGCTTCAATCGGTGGCATTTTAGATGTTATTCGTGGCATTGCTGAGCAAACCAACCTACTTGCGCTTAATGCAGCCATTGAAGCAGCCCGTGCCGGTGAACAAGGCCGAGGCTTTGCCGTAGTTGCTGATGAAGTACGCTCTCTAGCAAGCAAGACTCAAGAGTCGACCCAAGAGATCCAAGCAATGATTGAATCGCTTCAGGTTGGCGCTGAGGCTGCTGTATCGGCTATGTCGAAAGGTAAGCAACAAGCTGAGTCGTGCGTTGAGCAATCAGACCTTGCAAACACGGCCCTTGATTCAATCACTGCTGCCGTTGCACAGGCTCATAACGTAAGTGAAGAGATTTCAACAGCCGCTCACGAACAACAGCAAGTATCTCAAGAGATCAGTGAACGTTTAGAGTCGATTGTAGCAATCGCAGAGCAAACAGCTGAAGGTGCAAACCAAACTAATATCTCAAGCTCTGAAGTAGCAAAACTGGCTGAAGAACTGCGTTTATCGGTAGATGCGTTTAAAGTATAGTAAGCTACAAGCTAATGAAGAATAGAAGCCGTGTTTGTGAAAGCAAACGCGGTTTTTTTATAGTAATTCTTAACGAAGTTAACAGCTGGCTTTTGATTCAGTCTTATTGCGAATAACTAAAATGTGCTGATGGTTAAAAAACAAAAAACCCAGCCGGAGCTGGGTTTTTAAAATGATTAGTCAAAAGAACTTACTTCTTTTTAACTGCTTTTTTGTTTGGAAGGTCAGTGATTGAACCTTCGAAGATTTCAGCAGCTAGACCGATTGATTCGTTTAATGTTGGGTGAGCGTGAATAGTTAACGCTAGGTCTTCACCGTCTGCGCCCATTTCAACTGCTAAGCCGATTTCACCTAGCATTTCACCTGCGTTGATACCAACCATAGCACCACCGATAACGCGACCTGAGTCTTTATCGAAGATTAGCTTAGTTTGACCTTCAGTACGTGCTGAAGCGATTGCACGACCAGAAGCAGCCCAAGGGAATACAGCAGTTTCGATGCTTAAGCCTTGCTCTTTTGCTTCTTTCTCAGTTACACCAACCCATGCGATTTCTGGATCTGTGTATGCGATTGAAGGGATGCACTTAGGATCGAAGAAGTGTTTCTGACCAGAGATAACTTCTGCAGCAACATGACCTTCGTGTACCGCTTTGTGTGCAAGCATTGGTTGACCAACGATATCACCGATAGCGAAGATGTGATCAACGTTTGTTTTAAGCTGTTTATCAACATTGATGAAACCACGCTCATCAACATTAACACCTGCTTTATCAGCATCAACAAGCTTACCGTTAGGTGTACGACCAACAGCAACAAGTACTTTGTCGTAACGTACTGCGTCAGCTGGTGCATTTTTACCTTCGAATGAAACGTATAGACCGTCTTCTTTCGCTTCAAC
The DNA here is from genome assembly GCF_005887425.1 of Pseudoalteromonas sp. S2721. Lineage (NCBI taxonomy): Bacteria > Pseudomonadati > Pseudomonadota > Gammaproteobacteria > Alteromonadales > Pseudoalteromonadaceae > Pseudoalteromonas > Pseudoalteromonas sp. S2721. Next base: position 31,602 of record NZ_PNCZ01000039.1, on the reverse strand, counting down.
ACCAACAACTTTAGTAGAAAGCATTACGTTGAACTTGTTCTTAACGTATTTTTGGTAGATCTTGATAACGTCTTTATCAGCTGCTGGTACTAATTGATCAGCAAACTCAACAACGTCGATTTCAGAACCTAGTGCACGGTATACAGTACCCATCTCGAGACCGATGATACCACCACCTAAAACAAGAAGTTTCTCAGGAACATCTTTAAGCTCTAGCGCACCTGTTGAGTCAATTACACGGTCATCTTCAGGGATGAAAGGTAAGTTAACAGGTTGAGAACCTGCTGCAATAATAGCATTGTCAAACGTGATTGTTGTTGTACCGTCAGTACCTTCAACAGCAATGGTGTTGCTGCCAGTGAATTTACCGTAACCGTTAACCACTTTCACTTTACGCATTTTAGCCATGCCGTCTAGGCCGCCAGTTAATTGACCGATTACAGACTCTTTCCAAGAACGGATTTTGTCTAGGTCGATTTCAGGCTTGCCAAAAGTAACGCCGTGAGATGACATTTCAGCAGCGTCATCGATCACTTTAGCTACGTGTAAAAGTGCTTTTGAAGGAATACAACCCACATTTAGACATACACCGCCTAATGTGTTGCGAGATTCTACCAATGTTACTTCTAAGCCCAAGTCAGCAGCACGGAAAGCCGCAGAATAACCACCAGGACCACCGCCTAGTACAACAACTTGAGTTTTTAATTCGTTGCTCATGCTATTACCTTAAATGTTTGAACGGGACACTGCCCCTATGTTTAACTGCCATGTTTCTGCAAGGCAGAAAGGGAGAGCAGATATCTATACCAAGATTGTTCTATAGCAAAGATTGTATCATTGCCAATGGTAAAAATCCCAGCAAAAAACAACTTGCTGGGATTTGATTCTTATAATTAATGAGGAGATTACATCACTAGTTGACGAATATCGCTCATGTAGCTTGCTAGCGTCACAGTAAAGCGTGCTGCTAGTGCACCGTCAATAACCCTATGGTCGTATGACATTGATAATGGAACCATTAATTTAGGTTCAAACTCTTTGCCATTCCACTTAGGTTTCATTTCTGACTTAGATACACCCAAGATAGCAACTTCTGGCGCATTTACAATTGGTGTGAACGCTGTACCACCAATACCACCAAGGCTTGAGATTGTGAAACAACCGCCTTGCATATCAGATGACGTTAGCTTGCCGTCACGTGCTTTCTTAGAAATATCCATTAACTCACGAGAAAGCTCAATGATGCCTTTCTTATCTACATCTTTGAATACTGGAACAACCAAACCGTTTGGCGTATCAACTGCAACACCAATGTTGATGTACTTCTTCAAGATTAAGCTTTCGCCGTCTTCAGACAGTGAAGAGTTAAACGTTGGGAATTCAGCCAATGCTTTCGCCGCTGCTTTCATCACAAATACAAGAGGTGTGATTTTAACACCCAGCTTTTTCTTCTCTGCAAGCGCATTTTGCTCTTTACGGAATGCTTCAAGGCTTGTGATATCAGCTTCGTCAAACTGTGTAACATGCGGGATTTGCACCCAGTTACGGTGTAAGTTAGCACCTGATAGCTTCTGGATACGAGAAAGTTTCTTCTCTTCAATTTCACCAAACTTAGCAAAATCAACCTTAGGCCAAGGGATAAGACCTAACTCACCGCCACCGGCATTACCTTTACCTGCAGATAGCTGACCTGACTCAACTTTCTTCACAAGATCTTTCACGTAGTTTTGTACGTCTTCTTTCACAACACGATTCTTACGACCCGTGCCTTTTACGTTTGCTAGGTTAATACCAAACTCACGCGCTAAACGACGTACCACAGGCGATGCATGTGCATACGCTTTGTTATCTGCAAAACCTTCGTTGCTTGCAGGTGCTGATGCAGGCTTTTCAGCCGCAGGCGCTTTTGCTGCAGGAGCAGGCGCTGCTTCAGCTTTTGCAGGAGCAGGTGCAGCTGGTGCACTACCCGCTACTTCAAATACAAAGATAAGTGAGCCAGTTGATACTTTATCCCCAGCTGCTACTTTGATTTCTTTAACAGTACCGGCAAATGGTGCTGGTACTTCCATTGATGCTTTATCGCCTTCAACGCTTAATAAAGATTGCTCTTCTTCAACCGTGTCACCTACCGCAACCATGATTTCAGTTACTTCAACTTCATCATCGCCGATATCTGGCACAGTTACTTCCTGTGTAGCAGAAGCTGCAGGCGCAGCTGCTGGAGCTGGCGCTTCTTCTTTAGCCTCTGCAGGAGCCGCAGCTTGTTCTTCACCTTCGAAGATCATGATAAGTGAACCAGTAGTTACTGTATCACCTTCAGCTACTTTAATTTCTTTAACCGTACCTGCTTGTGGAGCAGGTACTTCCATTGATGCTTTATCGCCTTCAACGCTTAATAAAGATTGCTCTTCTTCAACCGTGTCACCTACCGCAACCATGATTTCAGTTACTTCAACTTCATCATCGCCGATATCTGGCACAGTTACTTCCTGTGTAGCAGAAGCTGCAGGCGCAGCTGCTGGAGCTGGCGCTTCTTCTTTAGCCTCTGCAGGAGCCGCAGCTTGTTCTTCACCTTCGAAGATCATGATAAGTGAACCAGTAGTTACTGTATCACCTTCAGCTACTTTAATTTCTTTAACCGTACCTGCTTGTGCAGCAGGTACTTCCATTGATGCTTTGTCGCCTTCAACCGTTAATAACGATTGGTCAACCTCAACCTTATCACCAACGCTAACAAGGATTTCGGTTACTTCAACTTCATCGCCACCGATATCTGGTACATTAATTTCAATACTCATTGGAACCTCTTATGCGTATAGCGGGTTAACTTTGTTTGTGTCGATGTCGAATTTCTTGATTGCTTCAACAACTACTGACTTCTCAACTTCACCACGTTTAGCAAGCTCAGATAGTGTTGCAACCACAACATAACCAGCATTCACTTCGAAGTGACGACGTAAGTTTTCACGGCTATCAGAACGACCGTAACCATCAGTACCTAACACTTTGTAGTTGCTGCTTGGTACGAATGAACGAACTTGTTCTGCGTAGTTTTTCATGTAGTCTGTTGCAGCAACAGTCACGGCATCTGTTAATGTGCTAGTGATATAAGCAGTCTTTTGCTCTGCTTCAGGGTTAAGCATGTTGAAACGCTCAGCGTCTTGACCGTCACGAGTTAACTCGTTGAATGATGTTACAGAGAATACATCTGAACCAATACCATACTCTTCGCTCAGGATTTGTGCCGCTTTGCGCACTTCAATCATGATAGTACCTGAACCTAGTAACTGTACTTTCGCTTTATCGCCAGCCACAGTTTCAAGTTTATAGATACCTTTACGAATACCTTCTTCAGCGCCTTCTGGCATTGCTGGTTGATGGTAGTTTTCGTTCATTAGCGTTAGGTAATAGAACACGTTTTCTTGATTTTCGCCGTACATGCGACGGATACCGTCTTGCATGATTACCGCTACTTCGTATGCGAATGTTGGGTCATAAGAAATACAGTTAGGAACCGTGTTAGCAAGAATGTGGCTGTGACCATCTTCGTGCTGTAAACCTTCACCGTTTAGTGTAGTACGACCTGCCGTAGCACCTAGTAAGAAACCACGTGCTTGTTGGTCACCAGCCATCCACGCCATATCACCTACACGTTGGAAACCAAACATTGAGTAGTAGATGTAGAATGGGATCATTGGTAAATCGTTAGTGCTGTATGATGTTGCAGCAGCAACCCATGATGACATTGCACCTAACTCGTTGATACCTTCTTGTAGTACCTGACCTGATGTTGCTTCTTTATAGTAAGAAACAATGTCACGGTCTTGTGGTGTGTAGTTTTGGCCATGCGGGTTGTAAATACCGATTTGACGGAATAAACCTTCCATACCAAATGTACGCGCTTCATCAGCGATGATAGGAACGATGTTTTTACCAATGCCTTTGTCTTTTAGTAACACGTTAAGTGCACGTACAAAGCCCATTGTTGTAGAGATGTCACGTTTTTGCTCTTCAAGTAGTGGCTTGAACGCGTCAACTTCTGGCAATGTTAAGCTTTCAGAAAACTTAGGAATACGCTTTGGTGTGTAACCTTGAAGCGCTTCACGACGAGCGTGAAGATACTTGTACTCTTCAGAGCCTTCTTCAAGAGTAAGATATGGTAAATCTTTAATTTCTTCATCAGAAACTAAATCTTGTAGACCTAAACGTGAACGTAAGTGCTCAACATGGGTCATGTCCATTTTCTTAACTTGGTGCGCGATGTTTTTACCTTCAGCCGCTTCACCCATGCCGTAACCTTTTACAGTTTTAGCAAGGATTACAGTTGGACGGTCTTTAGTTTCTTCCGCTTTTTTGAATGCAGCGTAAAGTTTAGAAGGCTCATGACCACCACGCTTAAGTGCGAAGATCTCTTCATCAGTCATATCAGCAACAAGTGCTGCTGTTTCTGGGTAACGACCGAAGAAGTGCTCACGAACATATGCACCGTCTTTTGCTTTATATGTTTGGTAATCACCGTCAATCGTTTCGTTCATTAACTGCAGTAATTTACCTGATGTATCTTTAGCCAGTAGGATATCCCAACCACTACCCCATACAACTTTAATCACGTTCCAGCCTGCACCTTTGAATAGGCCTTCAAGCTCTTGAATGATCTTACCGTTCCCCATTACTGGGCCATCTAAACGCTGTAGGTTACAGTTGATTAGGTAACATAGGTTATCTAGCTTCTCACGCGCAGCGAATGAGATTGCACCACGTGATTCTGGCTCATCCATTTCACCATCGCCTAAGAAAGCGTATACACGTTGGTTTTTAGTGTCTTTTAAGCCACGACCATCTAGGTATTTTAAGAAACGAGCTTGGTAGATTGAAGCAATTGGACCAAGACCCATAGATACCGTAGGGAACTGCCAGAATTCAGGCATTAACTTAGGGTGTGGGTATGAAGGAAGACCTTTACCATCAACTTCTTGACGGAAGTTATCAAGCTGCTCAGCAGTTAAACGACCTTCAACAAATGCACGTGCATAGATACCTGGAGAAATGTGACCTTGGTAATAAACTAAATCACCGCCATCAACATCGTTTGGTGCTTTGAAGAAGTGGTTAAAACATACTTCATAGAATGCAGCTGAAGACTGGTAAGACGCCATATGGCCGCCTAAGTCTAGATCTTTTTTCGACGCGCGTAATACGATCATGATCGCATTCCAACGAATGATTGAACGAATACGACGTTCAATGTTTACGTCACCTGGGTAAGCAGGTTCTTGATCTACCGGAATGGTATTAACGTAGTTAGTGGTTGTGCCAGTAGGCATATCAACACCGTCTAAACGGGCTTGCTCTAACACTTGCTCAAGTAAGAATTGAGCACGTTCAACACCTTCTTCACGCACAACAGACTCAAGGGCTTGTAACCACTCTTGTGTTTCTAGCGCGTCTACGTCAATTTTATTGACTTCAGACATATGGAGGTTTCCTTATGTTTAAAATACTAATTATTTTAATAAATCTTAAAATTAAGTAGTTAACTAAACTTAGCTAATCACTTGCTTAATGTTGTTTGGTGCGTCTTAAACTACGTTCAATCCGCGAATGCTCTTTGCCAGCCTCAAGTAAGGCTTCTTCGATAAAGGCTAAGTGAGCATTACTAGCAAGACGTGCTTGCTCTGGGTTTCCTTCAATAACCGCATCCATCAACAGTCGTCTGTGTTCTGCGAGCTGCTGGCTGATCTGTGGTTTTTTTAACAGTACAGTTAAATTCTGTAATACATTTTGCTCTAGCAAGGCCTGCATACCACGAACTAAATGTAGCAGTACAACGTTATGAGACGCTTCTGCCACACTAAAATGGAATGCATTAATTGCTTTTGCTTTTTGCACAATGTCGTCATTAACGAGCGCAATGTTGTCAAAGCTTTGTTTTACTTTTTTGAAGTCATTCGTTGTGCCACGCATAGCTGCATAATATGCTGCGATTCCTTCAAGGGCATGACGAAATTCGAGTAAATCAAATTGTGACTCTGGATGCTTACTAATCAAATCAAAAAGCGGATCAGTGAGCCCCTCTTCAAGCTGATTTTTTACGAACGTTCCGCCACCTTGGCGACGCGTTACTAACCCCTTAGCTTCTAGCTTTTGAATCGCCTCACGCAGCGAAGGTCGCGATACTTCAAATTGTTTCGCTAACTCACGCTCAGGAGGCAGCTTTTCGCCTGGCGCCAACGACCCCTCAAGAATCATATTCTCAAGTTGTTGTAAAATTACATCAGATAATTTTGCTGCTTTAATCTTTAAAGACATTTATTAACGTCCGCATTGTTATGCGCTAACCCCATAAATATCGGGTATTTAGCCTTGTGCTTTGACCAAAAAGGTAAATTGGTCATACCAAATTTGTCGCATACGTTATCAAAAACCCGTATTTCTGTCAATTTCACTACGTTCAGCGCCTAGTTACACCCTAACGTAATTCGTCTAAAGATTAAACAGTATGGATTAAAGTGGCTTTTTCTGAAGGAAAAAACAATAAAAAATAAATGGTCAGACCAGATTGAGCGACAGAGCTTTTAGTGGTCAGGTTTTAGATGTTAGATAAATTGATTAGCTTTGTAGCAGCGGGGTTACCCCGCGTCGTTGAATTGAGTACTGAAAAATATTCGAAGTAGGATGCACTTCAATGCTGAAAAAATCAGAACTCAATCGAAGTGCATTAGTAGAGCAATTAATGAATAAAGTTATACAACAAGCTTTACTCTTTCAACTCGCTAACTTTACACACTACGCCAAACCACCAAATAAGGTAAGCGCTGCGATGATCACTAAAAAGAACAATACATTTCGTTTTACAAGCTTCATCATGCAAGTAGCTTCATAAGTACAACCAAAATGTTGTTGCTCTATTTGCTCAGCGGCAAGTGCGGTTTGCGTAACAACTTTACGGTTACTCACTGAAAAGTCGAGCACATACTTCAGCCAACAACTGGTGCCTTTATTAAAGTTACCAATCACTAAATAACCAAAGCTTGCAACTCGTGCAGGTAACCAATCAAGCCAAAACAGTAAGCTATGGATCAGTTTAAAACGCTTAGCGTACGCCACTTTATGGTCGTCTCTGACTTTATCAGCAAAAGTTCGAACTAGCGCATAAAGAACTGCGCCAGGTACACCTAAAACCACAAACCAAAAAATAACTGCACAGTAAAAGCGAAAATTTAGCCAAGCTAGAGTTTGGCCAAAAGTCTCACCTTGAGGCTCATCTTCTGTTTTCTTTTGGCCCATTTGTAATGCATATAAGGTCGCCGCCTCTTGATCGTTACGTGTTAAGGCATTTAAGTAAGACTTATATAAAGCACGTTGTTTAGCACAGCCAAAACATACCAGCAGCGCAGTAATATTCACTGCCAGCTGCCAAATAATAAAATCAGAGAGTTGATAGACTAAACCTGCGGCAACGACAGGCAACATCAACCAAATCAAAAAGCCAATTGGCGAATTAAATAAGCCTTTTTCTGAGAGTTGTTTTTGCGAGTGTTTAAGATATCTATTGGCATAAAAACCGATTTGCCAATAATCTGCTCGAGCTCCTAAACGCTCAATCACCAAAGCAATAATTATTGAAATTAAGATCATGCCTTTACCTATATCCTTTAACTAAAACACTAAATCAAAATAGTATTGCCAATCAAAACTCGCACCTGGGTCAGTTTTTCTGCCCGGTGCAATATCACAATGGCCAACAATGCGCGAACGGTTTATCTCAGGGTACTTTGCCATCAACGCCTTAGTCACTAAGTGTAATGCATTATATTGGGCTTGGGTATACGCTTTGGTGTCTGTACCTTCAAGCTCAATGCCCACGCTAAAATCATTACAGCGCTCTCTACCTTCAAATGTTGAGATACCGGCGTGCCAAGCTCGTTTCTCAAAAGGCACGTACTGAATAACTTCACCAGTACGACGAATAAAGCAATGTGCAGACACTCTTAATCCTTTTAAATCAGCAAAGCTTTCATGCGCCGTACAATCAATTGTTCCCATGAACAAATCATCAACATAAGGCGTTGCGAACTGCCCTGCTGGCAATGAAATATTATGAATAACAAGTAATGATACCTCGCCTTCTGGGCGTTCATCGTAATGTGTACAGGGTCTTTGTAACACATTGTTTAATTGACCCAATTCATTTATATGCATATTAAAAACTAACGATGACAATAAAGTTAAATAGTGTAAAGGGTTAAAATCTCAGGGTCTAGTTGCTTTGATTCAATCACTTAAAGTAACAGTGAGGATACTTTACTGTAGCCAATCTTTGTCTTCTATTGAGGGGGTAAACATAGTAAAATTTCGCCAATTTATTAATAAACAATGAGCTTTCGACATGTCAGTCCCACACACATTAATTAGCCAACTGGTAAAACTCGCCCTTGATGAAGATTTAAATTACCAAAGCGCAAATGACGGTGATATTACCGCGCAACTAATTCCAGAAAACGAGCTAGCCAATGCCAAGGTAATTACCCGTGAAGACTGCGTATTTTGTGGTAAAGACATTATTTTAGAAGTTTTTAACCAAGTTGATCCTACAGTAAACGTTGAAGTACTTGTAAATGACGGCGACAAAGTAGCTGCAAATAGCACACTTTTTACAGCATCAGGCTCAGCTCGCGCAATTTTAACTGCAGAGCGCACTGCCCTTAACTTTGTACAAACACTCTCAGGTACAGCAACAACAACCGCTCATTATGTAAAAGAGCTTGAGGGTACAACGACGCAGCTACTCGATACGCGTAAAACAATTCCTGGCTTACGTGCGCTACAAAAATACGCTGTAAAATGTGGTGGCGGCGCGAATCATCGTATCGGTTTGTTTGATGCGTTTTTAATTAAAGAAAACCACATCGCTGCCTGTGGCGGTATTGATAAAGCAGTAGCTCAAGCAAAAATCAATCACCCTACAAAACCAGTTGAGGTTGAGGTGGAGTCACTTGATGAGCTTGAGCAAGCAATCACAGCAGGTGCTGATATCATCATGCTTGATAACTTTACAGTCGAACAAATTCAACAAGCAGTCGTGCTGACAGACAAGCGAGCAAAGCTCGAAGTATCTGGCAACATGACACTCGAAACCTTAAAAGCCTATTCGCAGGCTGGCGTTGACTTTATTTCAAGTGGCGCACTTACAAAAAATTTACAATCAATCGACCTTTCAATGCGTTTTAGTGCTTAAAAATAGCTAGCCACGTATTTAATGCTTACCTAATCCGTTGACAACGAAATAAAAAAAGCATTAAATACGTACAAAGCTTGTAATAGTAACAAAAAACAAACATTTATACGGCAAAATATCACTCTTTAGTATGTCTGCACCCTAGGCTCTTACACACATTTTAGTTTCACTCTTCAAAGTATTAGCAAGGATGCCATATCAAACAGTGCAATAATTGAATTAGCTTGACCTGTCTCAAACTAAAGTAGGAAAGTTCTGAAAAAACCTCTAGCTAACAGGAAAATAGCTTTCAAAATCATTGAATAATGCTAAAGTTAATTAATGTTTTCAGAACATGGGAAGTTCTAAGAGTTTTATGTTATCGATCAAGCTTTATTTAAAGAAGTTTTAATTAAAACTGTAAGATTTATCCTGTAAATTGAGCCTTGGTTTACAACGCTGAAGTTACAGCTAAACTTACAAAATCATCATATCCTTTAGGAGAGGAACAAATGACAAAACAAAACCAACAGGGTTTCACCCTAATTGAATTAATGATTGTAGTTGCAATCATAGGTATTTTGGCTGCAGTAGCACTTCCTGCATACTCTGACTATCAAGCATCATCTAAATTAACAGCTGGTTTAGCTGAAATCACTGGCGCAAAAACCGAAATGGAAATTGACGCTAATAATGGTGAAACGATTGCTTCAGTAACAGATCTTAAAGCTATCAAAAACGCTGATACTCAAAATTGCGATATCACAGCCAGCTTAGCAGCTGATGGCACCGGTAGTATTGTTTGCACTATTGATAATGCTCCATCTCAAGTTTCATCAGCTGTAATTACTTGGTCGAGAGCCGCTACAGGTGAATGGACTTGCGCTACCACTGGTTTAACTGGTGATGCAAAAGAATTAGCTCCTAAGAGCTGCCCACATTCATAATATGTGAATTTAATAAAGCGCCTTTCAAAGGCGCTTTTATTTTAACTAATGATAAAGTTTCCTTTAATATTACTTTTTAGTACATTATATTTCTCATTAACGCTTCTTCCATTTGTTCCAATATTTTCATTTGACTATCATAATCATCAAAGATTACTACAGATAATTTTACTTTTTTTAACGTCTATACTTTTTTTAATAAAGATTGTTAAAGATAAACAGCTATTATTAGTCATCCCAATAAACAAATTAGTATATTTATTTATTGTAATGGGGTTTATTTCATCTTTTCTGTCTAACGAAGCTACTTTTAGTTTATTTTATGTACTTCATTTTGTGCTACTATTTTTGCTTTTATTCATAGTTTTCAATGAAGAAAGCGAAAATAGAAGCCTTTACTTTATAGCTTCTTTAATAACAATACATGGTATCCTTGTATTAGTTTGCTTCTTAAATGTGATCTTCTCTATCGTTGACCAAGTAAAACCGAGCCCATTCGTTATATATCAAAACTTTATTAACATTCGATTTTTTAATCAAATTCAGATTTTCATAATACCGTTACTTATATACTTTTTGAAATATAGAGACATCAGGCGTGTAGTATATTTTTTTCTTACTTTAAACTTTCTTTTGATTTTTATAGGTCATGCTAGAGGTGCATTATTAACCTTTACTTCCATTTTCTTGCTAACACAACTTTTTGATAAGCATCAAAGAAAAAACTACCAAATTACATTAGGTTGTCTATTTGTTGGTTTGCTGCTCTATTACTTTCTCACTATACTTTTTAGTTCTGGTGAGATACCTGTAAATACAAGCTCTTCAGGTAGATTATTTATATGGCAAAAAGTTATTTCTGAATTTACTTGGCAACAACTTTTTATAGGTAATGGTCCTGGCGTATTTCAAGCTTCATTACCAGGCAAACCGCCAATGAGTCACCCTCATTCCTCTGTAATAGAAATAATTAATGAATGGGGCTTTTTAGCTTTTATATTTTTATCGTCAGCTATTTATATAACAATTAAAAATGCAGTCTTTTATCTTACGATAAATAAGGAAGATGCCATATCAAAAGCTCTTCTTTATTCTTTATTTTCTGGCCTTTTATATTCATTATTATCAGGTGTACATGTGATGCCTGTTTCACAGACATTACTATATATTATTTGGGGTCTATTAATAGCTAGAACTTCGCGTAATGTTAAGGTGTTACTGACGTTTAAAAAGTGTAAATTAATTATTTTTGCTATCATATTTGCTGCAGTGTGGTATTTTTATGGTTGGGTAGCATTAGAAACCTATCAAAAAATGAATCCTGATACTGGTTATATTTTTGGACCAAGGTTTTGGTCAATAGCTCATAGATTATGAATTATATAATTTTCGATTTTCAAAATAATATTTTAATACATTACAACATAACGGGTTTTATCCATGGCTAAGAAACAGGAAGATAAAGACCTAGATACCTTCCAATGGGTAGGTGTTAATGCTAGAGGCAAGAAGCTGGAAGGAGAACTAACTGGCAGTAGTATAGCCCTTATCAAAGCTCAGTTACGCAAACAAGGCATCACTCCATCTAAAGTTAAACGAAAACCAAAACCTTTATTTGGTATAAAAAGCGTACAAAAAGTTACTCCTAAGGATATTGCTTTAATTACAAGGCAAATCGCTACTATGCTTTTAGCTGGTGTGCCTTTAATACAAGCGATTGAGCTCATATCATCAGGAGCAAAGCACAAAGGTGTGGCCAAGTTGATGGAAGGAGTTGGCGATGAAGTCAAAGCCGGTGTGCCACTTTCTCAAGCGCTCCGTAAACATCCGCGCTATTTTGATGATTTATATTGCGACTTAGTGGCCTCAGGTGAACAGTCGGGTGCCCTTGATAAAATTTTTGACCGTGTTGCGCTTTATAAAGAAAAGGCCGAAGCATTAAAATCGAAAATTAAAAAGGCCATGTTTTATCCTATTGCGGTTTTGGTGGTCGCAGTCATTGTAACTTCTATTCTACTTATATTTGTAGTGCCACAATTCCAAGATATCTTTAACGGTTTTGGCGCTGAGTTGCCGGGCTTTACTTTAATGGTGATTGGTATTTCTGAGTTCATGCAGGAATATTGGTGGATAATTCTAATTGTAATTATCGCCGCAGGTTTTGCTTATAAAGAAGCTTTATTAAAAAGTAAAAAACTCAGAGATGCTAACGATAGAGCCATATTAAAACTCCCCGTTATTGGTATGATTTTGAATAAAGCGGCGGTTGCGCGTTACGCTCGTACTTTATCAACTACGTTTGCTGCTGGTGTACCTCTGGTTGATGCACTTGACTCTGCTGCGGGTGCTTCTGGTAATGCGGTTTATCGCTATGCTATTTTAGAAATTAAAGCAGAAGTGAGCTCTGGTAATTTAATGAACTGGGCAATGCGTAACTCTAAAATATTCCCCGATATGGTGATCCAAATGGTAGCCATTGGTGAAGAGTCTGGCTCACTTGATGGCATGCTTGCTAAAGTCGCAACTATTTATGAGCAAGAGGTTGATGATGCCGTTGACGGTTTATCAAGCTTACTTGAGCCACTCATTATGGCTGTATTAGGTGTGCTGGTTGGTGGTTTAATTGTTGCTATGTACTTGCCTATATTCCAGTTAGGGTCGGTGATTTAACACATGGCTGTAAGCAAAACTCAAAACGCTAATTGATAACTTGCTACATAAAATAAATAATAAAAACAGTTCAACACAGCGAAATTAATTCGGCCTCTAAATGGTCAGATGTTAGGTATTTTAATGGAAAACTTTTTTCTTGATATAACCACTGCGATGCAAAGTCAGCAGTGGTTTTATTTTTTAACTGTAGGCTTAGTAAGCCTGTGTATTGGTAGCTTTTTAAATGTGGTGATTTATCGTTTGCCACTGATGATGAAAAGAGAATGGCAAACTGAATGCCGTCTTGTATTGGCCGATGAGCTAAATTCAAAACAGCAAACAGAACAAGCTCCCTTTAATTTAGTAAAACCTAATTCAAGCTGCCCAAAATGCAAGGCTCCGATTAAAGCTTGGCAAAATATCCCTGTGCTAAGTTGGCTATTATTAAAAGGTCGCTGCGCAAGTTGCCAATCACCAGTATCTGTACGCTACCCTATTGTGGAGATGCTCACAGCAGTTTTAAGCATAATTGTCGCTGTAATTTTTGGCCCAACTAAGCTTGCTCTGCTTTATATATTTATTACCTGGGTTTTAGTCGCTTTAACCTTTATCGATATAGATCACATGTTACTACCCGACCAACTAACCCTTCCTTTAGTATGGTTGGCACTGATTGCAGCCACTATGGATATTACCATTGCTCCAAGCGACGCTATTATTGGCGCAGCAATTGGCTACTTAAGCTTGTGGAGTGTCTACTGGCTATTCAAGTTAGCCACAGGTAAAGAGGGTATGGGATATGGCGACTTTAAACTATTAGCTGTGTTTGGTGCGCTACTTGGCTGGCAAGATATTTTAACTATCGTACTGTTATCAAGTGTCGTCGGTGCCATCATCGGCATTGCGCAAATCATTATTCAAGGTAAAGATAAAACTACGCCAATTCCATTTGGACCCTACCTTGCCATTGCCGGTTGGCTAACCTTGCTTTGGGGTGAGCAAATTCAAGCTTACTACTTTAATTATTTGGGCTACTGATTATGGCAAGCTGGATTTTAGGATTAACGGGTGGTATCGGCTCAGGCAAAAGTGCAATAAGCGCCATGTTTGAAGAGCTTGGCATTCAAGTGGTTGATGCTGATATCGTGGCTAGAGAGGTCGTTGAGCCAGGTTCAACGGGACTTGAAAAAATTACTGAACACTTTGGTGATGAGATACTCACTACTGATGGCAGCCTTGATCGTGCAAAACTAAGAGCAATTATCTTTGCTGATGAATCACAAAAGCAATGGCTAAATAATTTATTGCATCCGCTTATTAGAGAGTCAATGCTCGCTCAATTACAGCAAGCCACCAGCCAATATGTAATATTAGTTGCGCCTCTACTTTTTGAAAATGGCCTAGATCAATTCTGTGATCATACTCTATTGATAGATGTTCCTGTTGAAGTGCAAATAACGAGAACCACAGCTCGAGACAATATCTCTGTTGAATTAGCTAAGCAAATCATCGCTTCACAAATGCCCAGAGCAGATAAGCAACAAAAAGCGACAGATACATTAGATAATAACCGCCTTCTTTCTGAGGTAAAAATTGATGTACAAAAGTTGCATGAGAAATACCTGACTTTAATTTAACGATATTATTGATTTAAATACTTATTTTTGTAAAAAAGCAGCCACAGAAAAACAATACCAAAGTACCAATTAACTAGCTAAACATTTGAGTTTATGGTTATTTTATTTTGCAATTTTTCCAAAATCAGACAAGACTGATGTAACCGTTTTACTTTTTCTGTTAGATTGTGGCAAATAAAGGATCAAACTAGGTGCGCAATGAATATTAACTCACCGCTACTTCGAAAATTTATCACTCTAGGTCGCATTGATGCAGAGACCGTAAAATCAAAGCAGCGCGAATACAGCTCAACTGCGGAGCTAATTTCTAAAACATGTGGTATGGCTGGCCATGAGCTAGCAGAGCAATGCACAGATCTTTTCAGAGTCCCTTATTTTGACATCAAAGATTTTGATGTATCACACATTTCTGAAGAACTTGTTAAAGACAAACTCATTCGTGAACACCACATTCTGCCTTTAGTAAAAAAAGGCCGTAAACTCTACATTGCCGCCTCGGATCCAACCGATTACGGAGCCTTTGAAAACTTTGAATTTAGTACTGGTCTTTCATGTGAAGTAGTTGTTGTTGATTACGTTCAGCTCGAAAATAAAATAGAACAATTACTTGATGCTGCAGGCGGTTTACACTTAAGTGAAGATGAGTTTAAAGAACTTGGCGATCTTGAAACCGAAGCTCCTAAAGACTTAACCAGCAAAGATGAAGACAAAGACGATGCGCCTATTATTGTCTACATCAATAAAATTTTGATGGATGCGATAAAAAAAGGTGCATCGGATCTACACTTTGAACCTTATGAACACCGTTACCGTGTACGTTTTCGTATCGATGGTATTTTGCATGAAATGGCAAGTCCACCCAATAGCTTAGCGAGCCGTTTGTCGGCGCGTATTAAGGTTATGTCTCGACTTGATATTGCAGAAAAGCGTAAACCTCAAGATGGTCGTATTAAGCTTAAAATCACTGAACGTAAAAGTATCGACTTCCGTGTAAGTACGCTACCTACCCTTTGGGGCGAGAAAATCGTAATGCGTATTCTCGACTCATCAAGTGCTATGCTAGGTATCGATGTACTTGGTTATGAACCAGAGCAGAAAAAACTCTACATGGATGCACTTGAACAGCCCCAGGGCATGATCTTAGTAACCGGTCCAACAGGTTCTGGTAAAACCGTATCACTTTATACTGGTTTGAATATTCTTAACCAGCCAGAGCGCAATATCAGTACTGCCGAGGATCCAGTAGAGATCAACCTTGAAGGGATTAACCAAGTACAAATTAATCCAAAGGCAGACATGACCTTTGCTAATGCATTGAAGGCCTTCTTACGACAAGATCCCGATGTCGTCATGGTTGGTGAGATCCGTGACCTTGAAACCGCTGAAATTGCAATAAAAGCGGCGCAAACAGGTCACTTGGTATTATCGACTCTGCATACAAACTCAGCACCAGAAACCCTTACTCGTCTTTTAAATATGGGTGTTCCTGCTTATAACGTCGCAAGTTCAATCAGTCTTATTATTGCGCAGCGTCTAGCAAGACGACTTTGTCCTAAGTGTAAAACACCAGAAACACTCCCTGATGAAGAATTGATTCGCCAAGGTTTTGATAAAGACAAGCTCAATGAGGTTCAGTTATTCGCACCAAAAGGCTGTGACAGCTGTACTGAAGGGTATAAAGGTCGAGTTGGTATTTACGAGGTAATGCAAATTACCCCTGAAATAGCGCAAATTATTATGCGTGGTGGTAACTCACTCGAAATCGCTGAAGTATCTCTACGCTCAGGCTTTAATGATCTACGTTTATCAGGCCTGAAAAAAGCCGCCGATGGTGTTACCTCTCTGGCTGAAATAAACCGAGTAACGAGTTTCTAAACAAATTCGTTACTGGATTCTCAACTAACTGTTCAGTAAGATCTGACGAAAGTGCTTAATTAAGAGTGATATCATGCCAACAGTTGTAGACTGCCCAACATGCAAAGCCAAAGTAGAATGGTCAGAACAAAGTCCACATCGCCCATTTTGTTCAAAACGCTGCCAGCTAATAGATTTAGGTGAGTGGTCGTTTGAGAACAATAAAATTTCTAGCCCAATTAGCAATGCTAATGATTTGAGCCAAGATATGATTGAAGATATCGAAGCGATGCTAGCTAAGAGCGATGATTCATTCTTTAAAGAATAAAGCGTCAAATACAAAAAATGCGGCATTTGCCGCATTTTTTATATTAATAGTAATTTGGTATTAACCTTCAGAACGCTCACCTTTGCGCTCTCCGCGTGGACCATGGTGACCCTTTTTGTGACCTTTTTTACGCAGGTGCTTTTTAATCTCTTGATAGCTTTCGCGCTGTTCAGCATTTAAAACCTGCCAAATGGCATGATCAGATTTCATTTTTAGCATTGCAAACTGCTGGCCTTTTTCTTGACGCGCATTAATTAGTTCTAATGCGGCATTTTCATCAAATGTTTTAGCTGCTAATAATGCATCCATTTTCTCTTTGTGTGCAGTACGAGCGGCTTTCATTGCATCTTTATCACCACGCAGTGCTGCAAATTGTGTTTTCTGATCGGCAAAAATCGCTTTAAGTTGCGTTTGCTGATCTTCTGTAAGTTGTAATTTATCAATACCACGCTCAGAAAGTAAAAAACGTGCTTGTGGATTCATCCCACGGTTAAAGTCACCTTTCGCCATTGCTGAAGTAGCACCGACACTCGCTGCTGCTAAACCACAAACAAGTACGAATTTAGAAAGCTTATTTGAAATAGTCATAATCATTACCTTTTGTTGGGTTGTGCTCTGTTGTCGTTTCCGACTGATGGGTTAACTATAACTAATTCAATGCAAAGGAACGCAAACCAGTGTAAAGGTTGTGTAAAGATTCACTTTTACACAATTTACTGAGTAAAATAACCTTAAAGAAATAAATAGCTAGGTGTCAGAATGAAACTATTAATGATCGACGACGATACAGGATTGTGCGAATTACTCAGCGAGTACTTATCAGCACAAGGTTTTACAGTAGAGTGTGTTCATGATGGCGCTGAAGGCCTAAAACAAGCTATAAAGCATAACTATGAGCTAATATTGCTTGATGTGATGCTGCCATCTATGGATGGCTTTGAGGTGCTAAAGCAGTTAAGACAACATAAGCTTACTCCAGTGATCATGCTAACCGCTAAAGGTGAAGACTTTGATCGTATCTTTGGTTTAGAACTAGGCGCAGATGATTATATTCCTAAACCATTTAACCACAGAGAACTGCTAGCCCGCGTTAAAGCAATTACCCGTCGCATCGAACATATCAATAGCTTATCGAGCCAACAGGCCAGCTCATTGAGTGTCAACAGCATCAATGTTAATTTCGCAACGCGAGAAGCTTCTGTTAAAGACAACGTACTTAGCCTCACCGGCACTGAGTATGAGATCCTTGCCATACTAGTACAACATGCCGGTGAAGTGATCAGCAAAGAACAAATAAGTGAGCAAGTCCTTGGTAGACGCCTTGCCCCTTTTGACCGTTCAATCGATATGCATGTCAGCAACATCCGTAAAAAGATTGCAGAACACGTTAGTAATGAACGGATCAAAACCATGCGTGGCAGTGGTTATGTATTAATACAAGGCGAATAATATGCAAACTCCAAGCTGGCTAAAGCATCCTCGGCATTATTTGTTTTTAAAAATATTTGCCTGGTTTTGGGTTACCGTCATAGCGACTATCACAATATTGGTTTTTTTAAGCCAATTAACGAGCAATGTCGGCAACGATGAGCTGCGTGGACCCATGCTTAAGAACCTAGAGTACACTGCTAAAAGTATTGAACGTATTGTTGCTAAGCACGGCAAACCAACTCAAGAGGTTTTATCTCATCCGCGCTTATCAAAGCATAAATTACTGTACTTAAATGGTGAGGTACATGGTGTTGAAATGCTCAGCGAACCTGTATCCAAAGACATTGATTTAAGCTTGCTGAACTTTACCAAATATATGCGCCCGCAAATTATTTTTACCGATGAATACCAAGCTTATGGACCGGTAGCTTTAAATGTACCCGAAGGTAAATTTTATCTTTATGAAATCGATGAAAAACGCAAGAAACCGTTTTTTGTCAGCCTTTGGCTAATGCCAACCTGGCTCAAGCTATTGATAGCTTTAGTTGCATCCTTGATGCTGAGTTTCTTCTTTAGCCGCAACTTAATTGCACCCATTAATAGTTTAAAAGAAACCGCAAAAAAACTAGCTCATGGCGATTTAACAGCTCGTGCCGATGTATCTCCTACTCGTCAAGATGAGTTAGGTGTACTTGGTCGTGACTTTAATACCATGGCAGTACAACTTGAGCAGCTTATTAGCGCGCAAAAAAGATTACTAGCAGATATTTCCCATGAACTACGATCACCATTAACGCGCTTAAAAATGGCCACAGGCCTTGCACAAATGCAAGCCGATGATGCTCAACACGCTTATTTAGAGCGTATTGAAAAAGAAGCTAATCAGCTTGATAAAATGATTGCCGATGTCCTTCAAGTTTCTCGCTTAGAGGCCAAAAGCCAAACTCTAGCGTTGAGTACGCAGTCTTTACAAGTGATTGTTGATCATGTACTTAACGATGCTCAATTTGAAGCTAAGCAAAACAATAAAGAGCTTATTGTCAATGGTACACTAACTGCCGACTTAAAATGCGATGAAACCTTAATAGCCAGCGCACTTGAAAATGTACTACGTAATGCCATTAAATACGCAGAACATTCAATCTCAATAGGCTTAGTTGAATCAGATGCTATTTACATTACTGTTTGTGATGATGGTAAAGGGGTTGATGAAGCGAACCTTGCAAGGCTATGTGAACCCTTCTTTCGCCAAGAACATGCTCGCGATAGAAGCACAGGCGGCACAGGCTTAGGTCTTGCAATTGCAAAGAATGCTATCTCAGCACATGATGGTACACTAACACTTGAAAACCAAGAACATGGCGGACTATGCGTAAACATCCGTCTCCCATTTAAGAGTGAGTAAATGTTTTACAGTAGCGAAGCAAGTCTTGTTAGTAACCTACCTAATATTAACCAGTTTTTTTCTGAGCAATTAAAGCAAGACTTTCTGAGCACCGCTCATGGCAAGCTTTATTACGGCTATGCTATTCCTCAGCAAGCAAAAACGGCCATCGTTATCAGTACTGGCCGTATAGAATCTCTAGTTAAGTACAAAGAGTTGCTTTGGGAGCTATATCAAAATGGTTTTGCGGTTTTTAGTGTTGATCACCAGGGGCAAGGTCGCTCTTATCGTCATTTAAAAAATACTCATAAAGGCTATGTAAACCGGTTTACTGATTACGCAAATGACTTTGCAGTATTTATAGATAAAGTAGTGCAGCAACACTGGCAAGGAAAGCAGGTTTTGCTTGGCCACTCAATGGGCAGTGCCATTGCCTATGATTACCTGTCGCGTTATCAACATCAATTTGCAGGGGCTTTTTTATCAGCGCCGATGTTTGATATCTATACCAAAGGCACGCCAAAGCCTGTTGCAAAACTAGCTGCTAAAATTGCATCCTTACTTGGTCTTGGCCGCAGTTACGCATTTGGCCAAAGCGATTATTTACCCGTCGACTTTGCAGCTAATGAACTAACCAGTAGTGAAATTCGTTATAAGCTGTTCAGAGAGCTGTATGCAGCAGAAGGTGATTTACAACTAGGTGGCGTCACCTATGGCTGGCTCAATGCATCGTTTGATTTTATTGCTTCTTTAGTCGATAAAAAAGTCGATATTCCTTTGTTTATCGCCAGCGCAGAGCAAGATACTGTGGTCGATAACGCTGCGCAATTTGCACTTACTCATAGACAAAAGCAAGCACAAATAAAAAGCTACGCAGGTGCTCGCCACGAACTATTGTGTGAACGCGACGAGATCAGACAAGCAGTACTCTGTGATTTTTATCAATTTTGTGCAGAACTTTGACGTGTTTTGTTAACTACTGAAAGTGGGTCTAAGTGCATTAAAATATCCATTTCGCAATCAAAATGCGTTTGAATTAACGCTTCTACTTCATCAGCAACTTGATGTGCTCTTAATAATGATAAAGAGTCTTCCAGCTCTAAATGCATCTGAATAAACTTAATTTTACCACCTTGGCGGGTGCGAATATCATGGGCGCCAAATACGTCTTGATGACTATTCACAATGGCGAGTATCTCTGCTTTTTCTTCATCTGGCAGCTCTTTATCCATTAAATGATCAGCACTGTCACGAGCAATGTCCCAACTGTTATAAAGTAAATAAACAGCCACACCAATAGCAAATAATGGATCGGCATAAGCAACACCGTACTTAGCTAACACAATTGCCAGTAGTACGGCCAAATTTAAGATTAAATCGCCTTTATAATGAATCGAGTCTGCTTTAATGGCGATTGATTCAGTGTGGTTGATCACCTTAGTTTGCACAAACACCACCACGAGCGTACAAACAATAGCGAAAATACTGACCCAAATACCAAGATCAGAATGCTTTAAAGTTACAGGATTAAATAAGCGCTCAATGCCATGAAACGCTAAAAAACAACCAGAACCTGCTATAAAAGCGGCTTGTGCAAGCCCTGCTAATGCTTCGGCTTTACCGTGACCAAAGCGATGGTCGTCATCAGCAGGACGCAGTGCATAACCAAGCACTAAAAAACTCATCAGTGATGCGGTGATATCCATTAACGAATCAGTTAAAGAACCCAACATTGATGCCGAGCCAGATGCAAGCCATGCCCAGCTTTTTGCCGCAATCATTAAACTCACCATAACAATGGTGACTAGACTCGCTGTTTTAACCCAAAACTCGTAACTACGATGCTGCACAACAACTTACCTTAAGTGAGTAACTGTATTGAGTATATCATCTTTTCTTTCTAGTTCGTGTATACTCAGCAGCAGATCAAATCCTTTAAAATGAGATTCACATGCTTGATATTGTGTTGTACCAACCAGAAATTCCACCAAACACGGGTAATATCATTCGCTTATGCGCAAACACAGGTTATGCGTTACACCTAATTGAACCACTTGGTTTTGAGTGGGATGATAAACGTGTAAAGCGAGCTGGCCTTGATTATCATGAGTTTAGCCATGTACAGCGCCATGCCTCGTTTGAAGCATACCTTGAAAAATGCCAGCCAAAAAAAGTCTATGCTTGTACCACTAAGGGCAGCCAATTTCATCATCAAGCGCAATACCAACCCGGCGATTGTTTAGTGTTTGGGCCAGAAACGCGTGGCTTACCTGATGAACTCATTCAATCATTACCGAAAGAGCAACGTGTACGCATTCCAATGCAAAAAGACAGCCGTAGCATGAACTTATCTAACTCAGTGGCTGTATTTGTTTATGAATCTTGGCGTCAATTAGGGTTTGTGAACGGTCAATAATGCACTGAAAATGTGATTTAAAATTATCCACTAATTATTTAGCACGACCTTTTTTAATATACTAATCTAAAAGGGCTGATTTAATACTTTAGATGGAAAGTAATGCGTATTTTCACCCTAGTGTGCTGTATCATTTTACTGTTACAGCACTTTGCCAGTGCTGCAACAGTTTTCACTTCCAACCCACCGATTGCTTTAACAAGTTATGTAATCACCGCAGCACTTACCTTGTTATTACTCATCGCAGTAGTGATAATTATTAGTATTGCTCTACAGCGTAAAAAACAGAGATTGGTTTTTGTTGATGCGTTACTTTCAAAATCGAAAGACGCTGTCTGGGTTACTGATGATGAGTTCAATATCATTGAGGTTAATAGAACATTTAGCGAAATCTCAGGTTTTAGCGAGGATGATGTCATCGGTAAACGATTTAAAGCACATACATCTAATGGCCGTGACCAACAATTAGAAGCAATTATAAAGCAAGAGCTTATAGATGATGGCTATTGGTCTGGTGAAATTTGGAATGTCCGTAAAAATGGCAAACCCTACGCCCTTGATTTATCCATTACTAAAATTACGACTTCGCGCTTTTTCAAAAAATCAGTTCGCTATGTCGGAGTATTTTCAGATATAACAGCCCGCAAGAATAATGAGCGCACGATGCTCAAGCTTACAACCAAAGATACTGTTACTGGTTTATCAAACCGCGCCATTTTTATAGAGTCGCTCGAAAAAGCGATTAAAGCCTGTAACGACACATACCCAAGCTTGCTAATCATATTTATCGACCTAGATAACTTCAAAAAAATAAACGACTCTTTGGGTCATACTGTTGGAGATGTTTTATTAAAAGAAGTTGCTTGCCGTCTTACTGGCGCACTCAACTCAGCTTTTACCATTGCAAGACTCGGCGCAGATGAATTCGCGATTCTTGTGCCGCCCTATCTCTACTCAGGTAAAACGGTATTCTTCGCCAAAAAGACCGCAGACATCGTGCTGCAGCAATTCAAAACCCCTTTTATGTTGGATGGTTTTGAGACTTCGCTATCTGCCTGTTGCGGCCTTGCTATTTATCCAGACAACGCCTATAACTGCGAAAACTTAATGCGCAGCGCAACCAGTGCTTTGAATCATGCTAAGAAAATGGGCCATAATACATATCAATTTTTTGATAAAGACCGCCACACACTCGACCCAACCGAGTTAACCAAAGAAAGCGCTTTATTTAGAGCTATCAACAACAATGAGTTTGAGCTTTATTTTCAGCCTAAGTTTGATGCCCAGCATAATCAGTTATACGGCTTTGAAGCATTAGTTCGCTGGCCACAAGAAGATGGCAGTGTGATTAACCCCGATGAGTTCATTCCGCTGGCTGAACAAAATGGTGCCATTATTCCGCTTACCCAATTACTAATGGAACAACTACTTAATCAACTAGCACAGTGGCGAAAACAAAACATTTCGTTTGGTAATGTAGCTATTAATATTTCAGCCCTACACTTTCAACAAAGTAGTCTTATAGAAACACTCGTTGATAATTTGGCTAAATTTGACGTCCCAGCACATTGCTTAGAACTCGAGATCACAGAAAGCGCTATGATGGATAACCCTGAGTTTGCAGAGCAGCAAATGAAACGTATAAAATCACTAGGTGTACATATTGCACTAGATGATTTTGGAACCGGCCATTCATCACTCAGTTACTTAAAACGCTTTCCTATTGATACGCTAAAAGTCGACAAGTCATTCGTAAAAGACATCGATAAAAACGACCAAGATCGTAATATCACCGCCACCATAGTGCGACTAGCTAAATATTTAGATATTAATGTGGTCGCCGAAGGAGTAGAAACAGAAGAACAAGCCTACATGCTACATATTATGGGCTGTCATTTTCAACAAGGTTATTATTACTGTAAGCCATTAAAAGCTGAGCAAGTTAGCGAATTTATTAACGAAAAATTAAAAAAGCAACAATCAAGCTAATGATTAGAAATATACTTTAAATAAAAAACGCGATTAATAAATCGCGTTTTTTATTTAAAAGTGCACAATCTAAATTATTCAGATTTTTGCTCACGGCCAAGTAGTGCCATCGCAGCTTCTTTTACATCTTTATTTTCATAAAGCACTTGGTAAATTTGCTCCGTTATTGGCATTTCGATACCAGTGCGCTCAGCAAGTAAATACACTTCTTTGGTATTTCTATAGCCTTCAACAACCTGACCAATAGATTCAATCGCAGCTTCTACGCCTTCACCCTTGCCAAGAGCAAGGCCAAAGCGACGGTTACGAGATTGGTTATCTGTACAGGTTAAGATCAAGTCACCAAGGCCGGCCATACCCATAAAGGTATCTGAACGGGCACCTAATGCACAACCTAAACGGCATAGCTCAGCTAAACCACGAGTGATTAAAGCAGTACGTGCGTTGGCACCAAAGCCAAAACCATCAGACATACCTGCGCCAATCGCAATGACATTTTTAACTGCGCCACCAAGCTGTATACCAATAAAGTCATCATTGTTATACACCCTAAATGAGCGGCCACAGTGTAAAAGGTCAGCTAATTGCTTAGCAAAGTCTTTAGAGGTAGACGATACCGAAATAGCGGTTGGTAAACCCATTGCCATTTCTTTGGCAAACGTAGGTCCTGAAAGCACAGCCAGAGGAACATCATCTCCTAGCTCTTGTACCGCTACTTCTTGCAATAAACGCCCTGTATTTGGCTCTAAACCTTTGGTAGCCCATGCAACCTCAGCACCTTCTGACAACCAAGGTTTGATTTTTTGCAGCGTGCCAGCAAAAGCATGACTCGGCACAACAACCAAAATGATCTTGCTTGCTTTAACTGCCGTTTCTAAATCAGCTTCTAGTTGGAGGGTTTCAGGAAAGCTAACATCTGGAACATAACGTTGATTCTTTCGCTCAGCTGCAAGCGTAGCAACGTCATCGCTATTGCGGCCCCACAAAGTAACTGGGTGGCCATTTCTGGCAAAGCAAATAGCAAGGGCGGTGCCATAAGACCCCGCCCCTAATACTGTAACAGCTGATTGTGCTGTACTCATAGCTTATGCGTCTGCAGTTGCCTGTTGATCTTGAGCTGCACGTTGTTGCATGTATTGAGCAAATAGTGCGTCGAAGTTAACTGGCGCTAAGTTTAATTGTGGGAAAGTACCACGGTTAACTAGGTTTGATACTGCTTCACGTGCGTAAGGGAAAAGTACGTTCGGGCAGAAAGCACCTAACATGTGTGCAAGTTGAACTTCTTCAACTTCACCAATTGTGAAAATACCCGCTTGTTGGATTTCACATAGGAATGCAGTTTCTTCACCGATTGAAGCCGTTACTGTTAAAGCAAGAACAACTTCAAACACACCTTCTTCTAATTTGTTAGAACGAGTATCTAAGTCAAGCTTAACTTCAGGAGTCCACTCTTTTTGGAAAATAGCAGGTGAGTTAGGCGTCTCAAATGAAACATCTTTAGTATAGATGCGTTGGATTGAGAATTGAGCGCCGGCTTGTTCTGCTGCTGCGTTTTGATTTTCTTCGTTCATTGTAATTCCTAACTTGTATTCGTTTTTATATTTAAAATTTATTAAGCGTTAAGCTTTGCGTCTAAAATGCCTTGCGCTTCAATTGCCATCATGTCGTCACAACCGCCGATATGTTCATCATTAATGAAAATTTGCGGAACTGTGTAACCACCATTTGCTTTGTCGATCATTTCATCACGACGCTCAGGGTGAACACCAATATCGATATTCGTGTAGTCTACACCTTTACTGTCTAATAACGCCAAAGCACGTTGGCAGAATGGGCAGTATGCTTTTGTGTAAAGAACAACATTACTCATAATAATTCCTCTATCGGGCAGTGAGCCTTATTAACGACCGGTCGTTGTTGGTAAGCTAGCTGATTGCCAAGCGCCCATACCGCCCGCTAATACATAAACACGCTCAAAACCTGCTTTATGCATTGCAGTTGCGATACCTGAGGCTGTCATGCCCGTGGTACATACTAGTATAATGGGTTTCGTCTTAAACTTTTCAAGGCTTGAAAAATCAGATTGCTTTGCTTTTTCCGGATTTAAGTGAGTTGCGCCTGCAATACGGCCAGAGTTAAACTCTTTTTGTGAACGTATATCAATCACTTGGCCATCATCACGGTTAATTAGCAAGGTAAGTTGCTGTGGGTTGATTTGACGGATAGCCGAAAATTTACTTTTAAACCAACTGCTGATCAGCATTGCAACTAATGCCAACCAGATAATGCTCAAAACCGGATGATTCGAGATAAATTCAATATATTGATCCATGCGTTTTCCACTAAGAAATTTAGGTACCACAGCGCATAGCCATGGGTTAATTAAAATTTGCCACGCAAGTATACGTGCTTGAATTGAAAATGCTAGGGCGTGAAATATTTTAATATGACATATTGATAGCTGATCAAAACCATAAAACACGGTATGCTAGTGATATATAAGTGCCAATCTTCAGGAGCTATAATGACAGAGCATAAAAAACCATTGGTATTAATGATCTTAGACGGTTGGGGATACCGTGAAGACACAGAAAGTAACGCCATACTTGCTGCTAATACCCCAGTACTCGACAACCTTTGGGCAACCCGCCCACATACATTAATTTCAGGTTCGGGACTTGATGTTGGTTTACCTGCAGGACAAATGGGTAACTCTGAAGTAGGTCACGTAAATTTAGGTGCTGGCCGAATCGTTTACCAAGATTTCACTCGCATCACTAAAGCCATTGAAGATGGTGAGTTTGATAGTAACCCTGCACTTGTTGATAATATCGATAAAGCTGTAAATGCAGGCAAAGCCGTGCATATCATGGGCCTTTTAAGCCCAGGTGGCGTTCATAGTCACGAAGACCACATTGTTGCAACAATCGAACTAGCTGCTAAGCGCGGTGCAAAAGAAGTTTACTTCCACGGTTTCTTAGACGGCCGTGACACACCGCCACGTAGTGCAAAAGCCTCAATTGAGCGTATCGAAGCTGTATTTG
The DNA here is from genome assembly GCF_005887425.1 of Pseudoalteromonas sp. S2721. Taxonomy (NCBI): domain Bacteria; kingdom Pseudomonadati; phylum Pseudomonadota; class Gammaproteobacteria; order Alteromonadales; family Pseudoalteromonadaceae; genus Pseudoalteromonas; species Pseudoalteromonas sp. S2721. The sequence goes on along the minus strand of NZ_PNCZ01000039.1, from coordinate 4,703 downwards.
CTGAACTTGGCTGTGGCCGTTTAGCCACGCTTGTTGGTCGTTATTATGCAATGGACCGTGATAACCGTTGGAATCGTGTCGAGCTTGCTTATGATGTTATGGTGAGTGGCATTGCTGAATACAGCTACACTGACGGTGTAACCGCACTAGAAGCCGCTTATGCACGTGACGAGAACGACGAGTTCGTGGCTGCAACAACGGTTGTACCTGAAGGCCAAGCAGCTGCAGAGATCAATGACGGCGACACTGTTATCTTTGCTAACTTCAGAGCAGACCGAGCACGTGAAATGACTCGTGCCTTTGTTGATGCTGACTTCAGTGGTTTTGATAAGAAAAAATCACCTAAGTTAAGCGCTTTTGTAATGATGACAGAGTACGCAGCAGACATTAAAGCGCCGATTGCGTTTGCTCCGGAGCCTTTAACAAATGTATTAGGCGAATGGTTAGAGAAACAAGGTAAAACACAGCTACGTATTTCTGAAACAGAAAAATACGCACACGTGACCTTTTTCTTTAGTGGTGGTCGTGAAGATGAATTTGTTGGTGAGACTCGCGAACTGATTCCATCACCACAAGTAGCAACCTACGATCTGCAACCAGAAATGAACTCTGAAATGCTGACCGATAAACTTGTTGAAGCAATCGCTAGCGGCAAATACGATGCCATCATCTGTAACTACCCTAACGGAGACATGGTAGGCCACTCAGGTGTATTTGAGGCTGCTGTGAAAGCGTGTGAAGCAGTTGATCATTGTATTGGTCGTGTAGTTGCAGCACTTGAAGAACATGGTGGTGAAGCGCTTATTACAGCCGATCATGGTAATGCTGAACAAATGGCTAACCCAGCAACGGGCCAAGCACATACCGCACACACCAGTGAGCCAGTGCCATTTATCTATGTTGGCCGTGATGCGACACCACATGATGGTAAAACACTGAGTGACGTGGCTCCAACCATGCTTCACCTACTCGGCTTAGAGCAGCCAAGTGAAATGACTGGTAAACCAATCATGACGCTGAAATAAGCTATGAGTAAATGTATTAACCACTTCCTTAAAACTGGTTTAATACTGACTTCATTAGTAGCAACTACGGTTGTTGCTAATGAAGATCAAACCAAAAAAGACTTATCAGACATTCAATCAGCTTTACAAAAAACAGAGGCTGAGCTTAAAGGTCAACGCAAGTCCATTGCCCAAATGCGTAAAGATCTGCGCGCCCATGAGCTCGACATCGCCAAAAATGCCAAAGCATTAAACCTTGCCGCCCAATCTGTTAAAGAAAATGAGCAACAACAACGCGAACAACAAGCTAAAGCTGAGCAACTTAAAGCCCAGCAAGCACAACGCCAAACCTTATTAGCTGCACAACTAAAAAGCGCCTATATGGCGGGTAGTCATGACTATTCAAAGATGTTGCTTAACCAACAAGACACAGCCAAAATTGAGCGTACACTAAGTTATTATAATTACTTAAATAAAGCACGTATTGAGCAAATTGAAGAACTCAAAGCACTGCAGCAAGAAATTGCAGACAACCAAGCTGAGCTTGAAAAAACCAAACAACGTCTAGTTGCCTTATATGATGAGCAAATAAGACGCCAGCAAGCTCTAGTCAATGCACAGCAAGAGCGTAAAACTAACCTCAATAAACTCCAGTCAGCGTTAAAAGAAACGAAGAGCTCAATTGATTATTTAAAAGAAAATGAGCAAACCCTGATCACCGCCATTGAAGAGCTTGAACAAGAACGAAACGAAAAAGTTGAATTACTAGGCTTACAAAGTAGTAAGGGCAAACTCGACTGGCCAACCAAAGGAGCATTACGCCACCGCTTTGGACAACGCAAGCACGGCAACATAGATTGGAAAGGCGTACTAATCAGCGCCAAAGAAGGCAGTAATGTTAAAAGCGTACAGAACGGCCAAGTGGTTTACGCTGACTGGCTAAATGGCTTTGGCTGGGTTATCGCTATTGATCATGGCGATGGCTTTATGAGCTTATATGGTCACGCTCAAACCCTTCTTCGCGATGTTGGCGACCTTGTTAGAGAAGGCGAAACGATTGCTTTAGTCGGTCAAAGCGGCGGACAACCAGATCCTGGTCTATACTTTGAAATACGCCACAAAGGACGCGCAGTAAATCCTGTAAAATGGTGCAGACGCATTTAATTGATTAAATAGCTGCACTCTATGAGGAGCAGCTGATGCTAAACACAACTTACTCTTACAATGCTCATTTTTCCCCAGCTAAGTTTTTTACTCAGCTGTCTTTTCTATTACTTGTCAGCTTGCTATGCCTGATATTGCAATCGTTTCAGGTTGTTGCAAAACCCTCGTTACAATCACTACAGCATCAGCAACTAAACGAAATCCTATTTAATATTCATACGTATTATGTTGATGATCTGAAGCTACAAAACGCATTTGTAACTCAACCTGATAACTTACAAGTCGAAGCGTTATTCGAGCGCCTTGATCCATATTCAAAATATCTCGATGAAACTGAACTCGATGCTATCTTCAGTAGCACTAATGGTAGGTACACAGGACTCGGTATAGAAGTAAAGATCGAAGAGGGTCGGGTATATATTGTTAACACTATTAATAACTCACCAGCGGCGCTTGCGGGTCTTCAGGTAAATGATGAAGTTATTGCGATTAATCAACAGCCTATTTTAGACAAAAGCATCGAAGAAGTGGCTAAGTTGATTCGCCAAAGCGGTGAGAACGCCGTTGATGTAGTTGTTAAAAGAGAGACAAATACTGAGCTTAATTTCTCGGTTAAGCGCCAACAGATTAACCTAGAAAGTGTTAGTGGCCATTTAGCAGATACAGGCGTTGCACTGATCAGTATCAATGCATTTAACAATCATACATTGCACGATGTTGCTCGAGAGCTTGCAAAAATGCAGGTCACCAATAGCTTCCCTCTTTCAGGTTTAATCATTGATTTACGCGATAACCCTGGCGGTACATTACAAGGGGCGATTGAAGTTGCAGATCTGTTTTTAGATAACGGCACCATCGTATCCACCAAAGGTCGCTTTAATGAAGCTAATCAGAAGTTTAAAGCCCATAAAGGCGACATACTCAGTGGCGCTCCTATTGCCGTGCTAATTAACGAAAACTCAGCCTCTGCAGCTGAAATACTCGCAGCAGCACTGAGAGACAATCAACGAGCGGTGCTAATTGGCGAAACTTCATTTGGTAAAGGCTCAGTGCAATCGTTGATACCATTAGGTAATGGTAATACCGCATTAAAACTGACTACAGCACGTTATTACACACCTTTAGGTCAATCTATCGATGGGAAGGGGATCACTCCAGATGTGAGTATTAATCAAACAATGCTTTCAGAAATTGACCAAGGCGTTATAATAAAAAATATCCAAGAATTGGCGCTTTTTAGCTCACTTCTAGATAGACAAGACAAAAAGCAACTTACAGCAAAGCAGCTCGTTATTATGCAGTAAGTAAATGCTCACAACGGATATAATAATTACAAAAAGTGAACTTAAAAAAAAGCTTATTACTCGCCGTATGTTGCCTACCGCTATTTTGCCAAGCAAAGCAAATAGCCATAGTAATTGATGATATAGGCAACCATCAGCGCGACCTTGAAATATTAAACTTACCAGGGCAAGTGACCTTTTCAATCTTGCCCCATACACCCTATTCGCAAATATTTGCTGAACGCGCCAGTAGAACTCATAAAGAACTACTTTTACATGTTCCCATGCAAGCGCTTGATAAAACCAAAGCACTTGGTCCGGGTGCGCTCACCGATACTATGAGTAAGTCAGAGTTACAAACAACCCTTGGCCATGCATTAGCCTCTTTACCACAAGTAAAAGGGGTCAATAACCACATGGGATCTGAGCTAACACAGCTTACTGAGCCAATGAAATGGACGATGGAAGTATTAAAGAAACGTGGTTTGTATTTCTTAGACAGCCGTACAACGAGTCAAAGTGAAGCACAAAATGTTGCTAACCTGTATGGTGTCGCAAATGTATCTCGCCATGTATTTCTTGATAACAATGTCACCCAAAGTCAGCTACAACACCAACTAGAAGAGCTAAAAACCAAAGCTCAACACTTCAACTACGCAATCGCCATTGCCCACCCCTACCCAGAAACCGTTGCTTTTCTACAACAAGCCCTCCCAGAACTACAACAACAAGGCTTCGAACTTGTTCCCCTCTCACAACTAGTCGAAACAAAATACATTCAACTAGCCAAAGCAGAGCAAAAACAAGGGGAATGAGTGTTATAAACGAGAGTTGCGAGTTAGCGAGAGTAAAGTTGAAAGAGTAAAGCTTGAGATCTGGCGTAGGTTGGGTAGAGCGCAGCGAAACCAAACACAGAGCTATCAGCTTTCAGATGTCAGCAAACAGCCGCGCGGTGTGGTTTTTTGGGTAAGAGTCTCCCTAAGCAATAAAGCCCTGCCAAGGCATTTCAGAGTTGTCTATTAGCAAGATAAAGCTTGAAGGTCTGGCGTAGGTTGGGTAGAGCGCAGCGAAACCCAACAGCGTGGTAATTCGTCATGCAGAATGAAAAGATAAAGCTCATTAATAAAAGACGAATTAGCGCAAGGTGAAGTAAGCCATTTTAGAGATCGCTAACCTGTTATACCATTCCGCTTAAATATCTGATCTAATATAGGCTATATAAAATCACCGGCTAATAACATTGAATTCAAAC
>NZ_PNCZ01000038.1:0-70306 GCF_005887425.1 Pseudoalteromonas sp. S2721 | reverse complement strand
TACTTTTATGGAGTCAGATCATGAAAGTTAACAGGCGCTAGGCTCTAGGAAACAGGGCCTAGCTTATGTAGCTTTATGCCGCGTAACTCTTAACTCTTCTTTGCGCTATGCTCACATGGCACGCCAGTAACATCGCATACCTACCGGCTCTTCGCGCGAAATAAATTTCACGCCTACAAGAAAATTGTAGGGTAATCTTAAGCTGTGATTAGGAAGTTGTTGTTCGGCGCTAAAGCACCTCCTACCTCACATCTCGGTCCTCGCATTTCGCACCTCGAATCTCATACTTCGCATCTCGAATCTCGTACTTCGCACCTTAAAAACACACATCACAATACGGTTGTATTTATTTTAGGAAATAGTTGTCTTTTTCACTATTTATTGGTGGAAATATCAACTATGCTTTTGCGTGAATAATCCATTTTATTGATTTATATGAGGTTATATTGTTGGTTCGATAATTGCTCCAGTCTTTTTACCAACACTTTTAAAGGAAATAAAAATGAAAAATACACTAACGCTTACCCTTCTTGCTGTACTGCTTTTGGTTCTGTATTCACAGTTCACAGAATTAGCCTATAAATTTGGTTTTGCTGAGCTCAAACTAAATGCGGTTTTGGAAAACAGTGAACATATGAAAGTAAAGTGTGATGCATACTCACTAGGCTTTTTTGATGAAATAAAACTTCAAAATAAATTTCAAAAATGCATCAACGATTATGAAGCCAAAGGCTACGAAATCGTGAGCAGAACAGACCAATAATCGTTTCTTGTAGGCGCCATGCTTGCATGGCGCGCCGCTGCATCGCACAGCTGCCAGCGCTTCGCGCGAAATAAATTTCACGCCTACAAAAACTGATGGCTGACGGCTGAAAGCTGACAGCTAGTTCCCCTACCAACTTCCGCTTATTTTCATTACACTGCCTCTATACAAAATAATTATAAAATTGAGAATAATCATGACGTCGAAACTGTTTAAACCTCTTGCTTGTGTATTTGCACTAAGCCTTGTGGGCTGTGGTGGAGGTGAGGTGTTTACTGCCCCTGCTAGTAGTGAGTTTGCCCATGGCAATGAGTTACTAAGTGCCACGGCACTAACCGAGGATGCTAGTCACGCGTTAGTGGCAACCCAATCTGAGGTGTGCGTTTGGGATAATCAGTTAAAAGCGCGTCTATACGATTGTATAACAGGGCAGGGCGCTGAACATGTTGAGCTTGTGGGTTTTAGCGCTAACAAATCTCGTTTTTTCATTTCAAATCGATTATCGGTGACTTTATATGATACTCGCACAGGGCGTAGCATTGGTACTTGGCTCACCGGGCAAGAAATCGCCAGAGACATCGCTATTTCAGCCGTAGGCGATACGTTGGTTATCGCTTATCGTAGCGGCAAGGCTGAGGTAATAAATACCCGTACAGGTGATACTAAGCGTTTTGATATTCATCGCTTAGATATTAATAGCGTGGCGTTATCGGCTGATGGTCAGTGGGCGTTTACCGGCTCGAGCGACAAGTACGTAAAGCTTTGGTCAACGAGCGATGGCAGCACTCGTTTTGAAGAGCGTTTAGCGACCAGAGTGAATCACGTTACTTTAAATAAAACAGCAAGCTTGGGCTTTGCAATTGACTCGGTTGATGATCGTGTATTCTTTGATTTAGCCAAGAAAAAAGAACTATCAGAAGTGGCCTCATACTCTAACTTTATTGAATTCACCGCATCGCAATTTATTAATCAAGATAAATGGCTATTAACGGGCTCGCCAAAAATGAAGATGCGTTTATATCGCGTTGCAGATGGTGAACTAATCGCTGAATACGAAGCTAAACAACAGCGCCAGCGAACGTCGGTTCTGAGTGTGGCTTACGATGGTAAGCAACTATATTCAGAAACCAGTGACGGCCTCTTGCAAGCTTGGCCTTATAAAGCAAATAAAAGCTAAAACAAAAACGCCTACTTGCAGTAGGCGTTTGTTTTTGAGTGCGATTAAATTAGTAATCAAACTTATGCTTGGTAAACAAGCTTTGCACTTGTTGCCAAACTGCACCAGGCTTACCATCGCCAACTAACTTGCCATTTACTTTTACAACTGGGCCAACTTCTTTAGTGGCGCTGGTGATCCATACTTCGTCGGCATCAAGTAACTCGTCTTTACTAATAATGCGCTCTTGCACTTTAAAGTTACTGTAACTGTGAAGAATATTGAGGATTAACCAGCGGGTGATCCCCGGTAAAATTTGGTTATCAAGTGGTGGCGTGCCGATCACACCATCTTTTACTATAAACACATTACTTGAACTTGCTTCGGTAATTTCTTCTAAGCGGTTAAATAGAATGGTTTCTTTGTTGCCCGCTGCTGCACCGTGCTGGAAATGGATCACGTTGCCAAGCAGTGCCGTTGATTTAATATGGCAACGTTGCCAGCGACGGTCTTGCTCAAGTGATACGGTGTAAGTTGTTGCATTGTCGATATCGCTTTTTGGCTCTGCCGGAATTTCAAACGCAAACGCGAATACGGTCGGGGTAATATTAGTTGGGTAGCCGTGGGCTCGTTTAGTGTCGGCGCCGCGGCTAACGTGCAAATAAATCCCTAGATTATCACCTTGGTTTTTCTCGCATAAATCATTACAGATTTTACGCCACCTATCGGCACTGTAATCGAGCTTAATTTCAAGTTCGTTTAAACCGTTATTCATACGCTCAATATGTGCGCCAAAGCCAAGCATTTTGCCTTGGTATGATGGGATCACTTCATAGATGCCATCGCCAAATAAGAAGCCGCGATCCATGGGTGAAATCTTTGCTTCATCAGCGCCAAGGTATTCACCGTTTAGGTATACCGTGCCCATTGTTAAACCTCATTCTCTGTCGTAAAGCCGCCAAGTTGGCGAAGCCGAGTTATTAATTGTTGACCATGCATTGCATGCAGGCCGTCTTCGGTGAGCTCATTTTTATGGGTGACGCCATCGACACTACCGCGCTCACTTAGGTAATGTAAAATGTTGAGTGGCTCAATATCAGCCAACAAATCAGTGTTATGCCAGCGACTTAAAAAGGCAATGAGTCCGTATGCTGCCCAGTTAGATACATCGGCGAGTAACAGCTCATCACAGGTTGTTAAACAAGGAGTGATGTTTAGCGCTTGCATATGCTGTGCAAGGTTACCCATGCCTATTTCGTTACCGCCATCACCAATCGCTATGGTGGGGCAAGGTGCTTCTGTCACAAAAAAATCAAAGCAGCCGCAATGCTCCGAAATATCAATACCGCGCATATTATAATAACGCTGATGCTCGTTAAGCCCCGGGCGTTCTATTGATAAAACACACTCAGGTTTTAGCTGCGCAAGGGCTTTAATGCTAAAAGTGTGTGCATTATCAATGCTATTTATAGGTAGCTCAAAACAGTTAAAGTCATTTTTCAGGGCACTGTAAAGGGGGTTGCCAGTAACCAAAATAGGCTGTTTACCAAGCTTTTCGAGTACCTTGTAAAGTGCAATTGCACCAACCGGACCATCAGTCTCGAAGGTATTGTTGACCGCAAAGCCCGTACCTATCAACACAGTACCTTGTACTTTATAAAGGTATTTTGCTGCGCGTAAATACGTACCCGTTAGTTGTTTTGCGTATAATTGCTGCATACCACGTGGGTTTTGTTCAACCATCATGGTTTCTATGTGTTGGCTGAGCGCAGCGTCGCTTAGGCTTGCTGACATAGTGCTTTGATCTCTTGAATGAGTGCAATACCCGCTTCATTATCGCCATGTACACACAGGCTATCGGCATTAAGTGCCAGCTGCTGACCACTTCGCGTTGTAACTGTGCCATGTGCAACTAACTGTTTTACCTGTGCCATTAGCGCCGCTTTGTCGTGTACGCTGCCCGCTAAAGAACGTGCAACAAGTTTACCTTCGTCTGTGTATTGACGGTCGGCAAAGGCTTCTAAAATGAGTTCTAGTTGCAGATCGTTGGCTTGTACTTTGTGTTTGGCAGCTTGGTTGGTAGCTAAAATCATTAATTTTAATGGTTTTGCATAACTTGCCACTGCGCGCATGACAATATTCAGCGTTTGCTCGTCACTCATCATGTCGTTATACAGTGCGCCATGTGGCTTAACGTATTCGAGCGTTAAACCATGTACTGCAGCCATACCGTCAATTGCAGCAATTTGATAATGCAGGCAATTGGTCAGCTCTTTTTCGCTCATAACCATTGAGCGGCGACCAAAACCTTGCTTATCTGGGTAACTTGGGTGCGCGCCAACCATTACTTTGTGCTGCTTGGCTAGGGCTAGGGTGTTTGCCATCACATCGGCATCGCCAGCATGAAAGCCACAAGCAATATTTGCCATATCAATATGTGGCATAACTTGCTCATCTAAGCCCATTTTCCACATGCCATAGCTTTCACCAAGGTCGCAGTTTAATTTCATCGTCATTTATAACGCTGCCATTTTACTATTTGGAATATCAGTGATCAGCATGTGTCCTGGACTATGCGTGATACAAAAATCAGGAGCCGCGTTGGCAATCGCGACTTGTGGAGTAACACCACAGGCCCAAAATACGGGCACTTCGCCTTCTTTAATGGTCACCGCATCACCAAACTCAGGTTTGTTAATATCTTTAATGCCAATTGCAGCAGGGTCGCCAAAATGCACTGGCGCACCATGTACACTTGGAAAGCGGCTGCAAATTTGGATAGCGCGAATGGCATCGGCAGGTTTCATCGGGCGCATACTCACAACCATATTGGCGTGGAAAATTCCCGCACTCTGGCACGCCATATTAGTCACATACATAGGCACATTCTTTTGCTCGCTGATGTTTCTGATTTCAAGACCTGCGGCAATCAGCGCTTCTTCAAATGAGAACGAGCAACCAATTAAAAAGGTGACTAAATCGTCGCGCCAGTGACTGGTAATATCGGTTACTTCTTCAACCATTTGGCCATGTTTGAAGACGCGGTAACGAGGTAAATCGCTACGAATATCAATGTCTTCACCAACACTTGGCATATCGGCAACGCCCGGTAAGCGACTAGAGGCAATAATTGGGCACGATTTTGGGTTTGCTTGACTAAACTGCAAAAAATCAAACGCGTACTGTTTGGGTAAAATGACTAAATTAGCCTGCACAAAGCCCGGTGCAAAGCCCGATGTATTACCACTGTAATCTCCTGCGCGAACCATTTTTCGTATAGCTGCGGGAGTGGTTAATGATGCATTTTTTTGCATATACCGATCCTTACCAAATGCTTAACTGATAGTTTTACAATAACACTCAGTTCATATCATTAATAGTAACGGGTAGCTGTCCTTTTGCAGGAGCTTTTCCTAGTAATACTTTTGCCAGCGCTGTGAAAGCTGGCCCTGCAATTTTCTCATCAGTATCTACATCAATATTGTAAGCATAAGTAGCAAGTACAGCGTCGCTAAATTTCCCGAATTGGGCAATATCGTAAGGGGCACGTAAGCTTACAAATATAGTCTTCTTATGGGCTAATTTTGCTTGTTTTAGCAATGACTCTAATGCCGCAGATTGGTCGGCTTTAGCAATTGCAAACTCCGGGTTGTCAGCTAAGTCATCCATCCCGCCGACTTCAACAGCACTTTGTTTTGGTGACGCATTGGCGGCAATGATTATATCCGCTTCGTTAATTTCTTTTAATGTTGCAAGCGGCTCATAACCTTGCAAACTTGTGCAGCTAAAGCTGATTAACTTATCGGTGTTGTCAATTAACGCCTGCTGCAGAGCATAGCATTTACGGGTATCTGGCATAATAATATGCACTTTGCTGTTCGATTTAATGCTAAGCGGTAAGGTGTTTTTCTCGTTTTTCACTTCAGTGATAGCAGCTAATGCTAATTCGGCTTCTACTTTTCTATGGCTTTGATCACCGAGTAAAAGCTGCGCTTTTTTGATGGCTGCTTTGTCATCAAGCAACGAAGTGAGCTTAAACTTTTCTTTAAGTTTTAAAATACGTGTAGCAGAAGCACTCATTTCGTTGGCATTTAACGTGCCGCGTTGTACTTCTTGCTCTAATCGCTCAATCAGGGCTTCAAGTACAGCTAAGTCTTTAGGGCTTCTGATTTCGATTGGCATCAGGGCAATATCAACACCCGCTGCAAAGGTATTTACTACCGCTTCAATTGGTTCAAAAAAGTGGCTGATCCCCGCCATATCGAGGGCATCTGTGATCACCACACCTTGATAGCCAAGTTCATCACGTAGCAAGTCGGTGATGATTTTGCGCGACATCGTTGCAGGTTTGATCATGGTTTTGCCTTCTTTACTGACAAACGTGCTGTCGTCGAGGGCGGGGTATTGGATATGTGCAGTCATGATCATACCCGGTTGTTGGTTTTTAATAATTTCTTTAAAAGGGGGTAAGTCTTGCTGCCAAATGGTTTCTTTATCATGCATTACTTTTGGCAGGCCTGTGTGGCTATCTACATTGGTATCGCCATGCCCCGGAAAGTGCTTTAACGATGAAATAACGCCGTTGTTTTCAAACCCAGCTACTTGGGCACCACCTAGTTTTGCAACCAATTGCGGATCTTCACCGTAAGAGCGCACGTTAATAACGGGGTTATCTGGGTTCATGTTTACATCAACCGTGGGTGCATAGTTAACATTAACACCCAGTGCTAATAGTTCGTCGGCAATAATGCGGGCAGACTCAGTCGCGAAGTGGGTACCATGTTCTTTATAGGTCGCGCCAATCGACATGTTACCGGTAAACGATGTACCTACATCACGAGGAATACGGGCAACTCGGCCGCCCTCTTGGTCTATCGAAATAAACAGCGGTAAGCCTAACTCTGACTTAGCAGCGGCTTTTTGTAGGTCATTGTTAAGTTTGATCACTTGCGGCACAGTATCGATATTTTCTGCAAATAAGATCACCCCACCAATGTTATGTTTAGTGATGATATTTGCTAAATCGGCCGGCAGTTCTGTCACCGGTGTACGGCATTTTTGCTCACCAGGGTCTTGCTCGCAGTAATAACGTAGGTCAAGCATGAGCTTTTGCCCTAACTGTTGTTTTAAAGTTAATGCAGACTCAGCAAATGATGATTGTAATGGCATGAAACATCCTAATCCGATAACCAGTGACGATAGTGCAAACTTATTTAACACAGCAAGCTCCAAAGCAAAACGCTTATTTAGTTTTTAGAATAAATTATTCTTGATGTTAATGGGTTTTTAAATATAAATACAGTATTTTTTTGCTACCCTAGCGGTTTTTGAGTCCGACTGCAAAAAGCTAAGTTAGATCACCAAATAGGGCTAATAAGCTTAAGTAACCAAACCTTTATACTGATGAAAAGCGTGGCAAGTTGATAATTTATCAATTTAATGGGTCGCTTTTTAGTACAATTTAAAGTAATAATATATTCCATAATCATCAGCGTAAATATGACAAGCCTGGGGGCGAGATGGCTTTTACTCGATTGCACGCATTTAAACAGCAAATTAAACCTTTTTTACCAGAGTCTGCATTAATAGAAGATTACTCGCGCCGTTATGCGTACGGGACTGACGCTAGCTTTTATCGATTAATCCCTGAGTTAATTGTATTAGTGAGCAATCAAAATCAAGCACGGCAAGTGATCATTACTGCCAACGAGCTACAGGTTCCCATTACTTTTCGCGCCGCTGGCACGAGTTTATCTGGGCAAGCAATTACCGATTCGGTATTAGTTTTATTGTGCGATAGTTGGAGCAAGTTTGAGATTATTGATGACGCCGAGGCAATCCGTTTACAACCGGCGATCATTGGTGCTCGAGTAAATCAAGTATTAGCCCCGTTTGGTAAAAAAATTGGCCCTGATCCCGCTTCAATTAATAGCTGCAAAATAGCCGGAATGGCGGCAAATAATTCATCGGGCATGTGTTGTGGGGTGGCGCAAAACAGCTATCACACAGTAAAAGATATGACCCTCATTTTTGCCGATGGCACTGTGCTAGATACGGCTGATAGCCAAAGCTGTAATGCCTTTTTACAAAGCCATAGTCTTTGGGTTGATGAGCTAATGAGCCTTGTTGATAGCGTAAAGCAAAACCCCGATTTGAGTGAGCGCATCACCCATAAATACCGGTTAAAAAATACCACGGGTTATGGTTTAAATGCGCTGCTGGATTTTTCTGATCCAATCGAAATCATAAAGCACTTAATTATCGGCTCTGAAGGTACCTTAGCTTTTATCGCCGATATCACCTACCACACCGTAGTTGAGCATAAGTACAAACACACAGGTTTCTTTATTTTTGATGACATTAGCCAGGTGTGTGAGCTGGTACAAAGGCTGAGTGAAGTTGATGTTGCGGCCGTTGAGCTGCTAGATAAACGTGCCCTGATGTCGGTATCTGAACACGCCATAATGCCAAAAGAAGTGGCCAGCTACCCAGAGCAGTCAGCGGCACTGTTAATCGAGTTAAGAGCTGAAAATGCACAGGCTCTCGATGTGCTCACTAACATCACCGAACAACTTCTTGCTGAGTTTAAGCAAAGCCAACTGGCAGCGATTGAGTTTTCAGCAGGCAGCGCCCGTAATGCGGCACTTTGGAATATCCGCAAAGGCACCTTTCCTGCGGTTGGCGCAGTGCGCGAAACTGGCACTACTGTGATTATTGAAGATGTTGCCTTTGCTCTTGATAAATTAGCTGAGGGCGTAAATGCGCTGCATCAATTATTTATCAAATATGGTTATGATGAAGCCATTATTTTTGGCCATGCCCTTGCCGGAAATCTGCATTTTGTATTCACCCAAGCTTTCGATACACCAGAGCAAGTAAGCCGATACGAACAATTTATGGCTGATGTGGCGAACTTAGTGGCGGTTGAACTAAAAGGGTCATTAAAAGCTGAGCATGGCACTGGGCGTAACATGGCTCCGTTTGTTGCCACCGAATGGGGAGACGATGGCTTTGCGGTGATGGTTGCGCTTAAAGCATTATTCGATAAACAAAATATTCTTAACCCTGGGGTTATTATAAATCACGACAAAAATGCTCACACTCAGCATTTAAAAGTCATGCCAAAAAGTGATGATATTATCGATACCTGTATTGAATGTGGTTTTTGCGAAGTTGTTTGCCCGTCAAAAGGGCTTAGCTTAACACCGAGGCAGCGTATTACTTTATGGCGACACCGCACCGAGTTACACAATCAATTGCTAACAACCGAAGATTTAGCAAGCAAGCAGAAGTTAAATCAAAAGCTCAGTGTTATCGAGGCCGACTTTAAATACTTAGGTATAGATTCATGCGCGGCAACGGGCCTTTGTGGCCTTAAATGCCCGGTGGGAATAAACACGGGCGAATTTATAAAATCGCTCAGAGCAGAGCAAGCCTCATCGAACAAAGTTGCGCGATCATTATCACGTTTTGCTAGCAAGCATTTTGCGGTTGTTGCTAAGGGTGCACGGTTTGGTTTAACTGTGATGCAGGTGCTCGAAAAAGCAATCGGCAGCAGTAACCTAAGAAGCCTAAGCAAGCCTGCCAATAAGTTGCTTGGTACACCGCTTTATTACTCGGCATGGCCAAGAGCTGAGCAACCAATTAATAAGCAATTCAAGCAGCTCCAACAAACGAAAAAGTTGGTGTATATGCCAAGCTGCGCCAGCCGGATTTTTGCCCCCGATAAGTTTGCGGATGATAAGCGCCCACTGCTAGATGTTATCTATTCACTCGCTGCCAAAGCAGGCTATGAAGTGCTACTTCCGCAACAAGTAGATTCACTTTGTTGCGGTATGCCATTTGCTAGTAAAGGCTTTAATGAAGAGTTTAAAAATAAAAGTAAGCAGTTACTTACTGAGCTCGAGGCGCTTTCAAATAATGGCCAATATCCCATTGTTTTTGATGCCAGCCCTTGTGCACTTACTACTCTTAATACCGCGCAAAATACGGCACTCACAATTTATGAAAGTGCTGATTTTGCAGCCCAACATTTACTGCCTAATTTGCAGGTAACCCCCGTGCAAGAGCCGGTGATGCTCCATGTTACTTGTAGTTCTAAGCGATTAGGTAAAGAGCAAAGCCTAGTATCACTTGCCAAGGCATGTAGTAATGAGGTGATTATTCCAGCTGATATTGAGTGTTGTGGTTTTGCAGGTGATAAGGGCTTTAACTTGCCAGAACTCAATGGCAATGCGTTAAAAACCCTTAAACAACAGGTACCAAAGAACTGTAATCGCGGCGTGTCTAATAGCCGTAGTTGCGAAATTGGTTTAACTGAACACAGTGGCATTAGTTATCAGTCAATTTTGTATCTACTCGATAAGCAAAGCCATGCAATAAAACAGGCTTAATTGCTAATTTGATGAGCCAGTTGCTGACTGGCTCATCTATTTTTTAAAGCTTACACTTTCCAAAAAATGCCTTTGCGGTAGCAGCCGTACATCACACCATAAGACACCATTAAAAACAGCAGTGAAAAGCTAAATGAAGCGAGGTGATCATTACTGATCACTAATTGTATTAAGCCATAAATACTGCCTTTTAAACTGCTATCGCCGAGCGGGATCATAATTAATAGCCGTGCAAACACGCCCGCAAACATAAAAAATAATATCGCATTCGCACCAAATACAATAAACGGAGCGCCCCAACTACGCAGCTTATAAATATCTAAAATAGCACTGCACAGTGCATAGAAAATCGCTGCAAGCCCTGAGCTGAGTAGCACATAGCTCGGCGTCCATAAGGCTTTATTGATAGGTGTTATTAGTGCAATCGCATAGCCAGCAATAACGGCTAATGTGCCCAGTAAGATAAGTGTACGGGCTTGTTTTTTAAGGTCGGGTTGCTTAGTTAAATAAACCGCAGCCAATATGCCGCTTAGCGCACTTGCAATGGCAGGCAGTGTTGAGAACAGTCCTTCAGGGTCAAATGGCAGTGGCTTAGCATTGGCATAATACAGGTGATGACTACCAAGTACGGTATTGTCTATGAAGGCACTTAAGTTATTGCCATGTAACCATAAACCACTCACTACCTCGCCGTTTGGCAAGGTATACGGGATATAAAGCATGGCGGCACCATAAAATAATAAAAGAGCGATGCAAGTAATGGCTATTTTCTTAGGTGATAAATAAAGATAACAACACAGAGCTACTAAATAGACCAAACCGATACGTTGCAGCACACCTAACACGCGCAGCTGTAATAACTTGTCATCAACCCAGCTAAAAGAAGGATCTCGAAAGTTGTAATAAAACAAGGCTAAAAACCAACCGAGAGCAATGAGTTTAATGGTACGAATAACCCCTGCTTTTAGTATGTGTTGATCACTGATCCCTTTAGCACGCAAGCTATTTACTGATAGCGTGATAGACATGCCGACAATAAAAATAAAAAACGGAAAAATTAAATCGGTAGGTGTCCAACCATGCCAGTCAGCATGCTTTAAAGGCCAATACATCGCTCCCCAGCTGCCAGGGTTATTCACTAATATCATTGCGGTAATAGTCAAACCGCGCATTACATCTAACGCCATCAGGCGATGTGAAGGGAGTTTATTGATGATCGCAGAACTATGTTTAAACATGAAAAATTTCTATATTTTTTCTTTATTGTAATAAATTATTCCTTTTGGGCAAGTTTATTTGTCAATATAAATTTTGATTTTATTGCATCATCATTGAGCTAAATCAAATTATGACGAAAGTTTTATAGAGGCTGTAGTGATAAATTGCTAGTATAAATGTATTAGATGTACCCGATATGGACATTGGGCTTTGATGTGAGAATTACAGTGCTTAATGGTCTTAAGGCAGGTTTAAATCTGCGCCGCTTAATTTTATTATTAGCGTTTTCGGCAACGCTAATCACCTTTCTAAACAGTTATTACTCGAGCTATCAAGTTCAAAAGCAACAACTAATAGATAAAACGCTTGAAAATCACAAAGCTTACGCAGCTAAACTGGTATCGGCTACCGATAATTTTTTATTGGCGGCGCAGCAGCAACTGGCTTATGTAGGTAAAATTCTTGAAAATGACTTTAATAATCAAGGGTTGATAAATGCTGAAGCAGAACGATTGAGATTACAAACTAACAGTTTTAACTCGACCATTATTGTTAATAAACAAGGCGATATCTTAGGGGTATCACCGCAATCCTTAAAACTTAAAAATCGCAAAGTTGATAGTTTTGGGACTAAAGCTGCGCTTTCTTATCGAACCCCGATGATCAGCGAACCGTATATTTCGATGGCGGGAAATTTGCTGATTTTTATTTCTCAGCCTTTATTTGATAAGCAAGGTGAATTCATTGGCTATGTCGGCGGTACATTATATTTGAAGCGCACAAGCATTCTAAACCAGCTTTTACAAGTTCACTATTATCGCGATGGTTCATATTTATATGTTGTTGATGAGAATCATCGCTTGCTTTATCACCCTGATACAAAAAGGATAGGGGAGCAAGTTTTTGAAAACCCTGTGATCAAGGCTGTTTTGAAAGGGCAAGCCGGAACTGAACTATTAAGTAATAGCAAAGGGGTTGAAATGTTGGCTGGCTTTGCTCCTTTAACCGTTGCTCCTTGGGGAGTCATTGCACAACGACCCCTTGAAGACACATTAGCACCGCTTGATAATTTAATGTGGCAAGTCTTCATAAAAACGGCGCCTGTGGGTGTCATCACTTTAATATTAATTTGGGTATTAGCTAGAAAAATAGCGAGCCCATTGAGGCAACTTGCTGAAACCGCAAATACGTTGGATAGGCCAACCACAACACGCGAGTTAATGCTAATTCGTTCATGGTATTTTGAAAGTAATGAGCTTAGAAAAGCAATGTTAAAGGGAGTTGGTTTATTACACAGTAAAATTGGTTTGTTACGTCAAGAAGCACAGACAGACTCACTAACAGGGTTACACAACCGTAGAAGCTTTGATGCGCAGTTAAGTCATTTTATTGCACAGCGCTGCCCGTTTGCAGTTTTGGCAATCGATATTGATCACTTTAAGCGGGTTAACGACGAGTTTGGGCATGATATTGGTGATGTGGTATTACAGTCGCTTGCTAAAATTTTGTTAGATGTAACTCGTGATAGCGACGTTGTTGCTCGTACTGGTGGAGAAGAATTTATTGTGATCATGCCAAGAGTTGAGGTCAAACGGGCGTATCAGCTTGCAGAGCGCTTGCGGATGCGGATATCTGAAAGCTACATTGACCCTGTTGGCTGCATTAATGTATCTATTGGTATATCTGGTTGGCCGATTGAGCAACTGAACATTGATGAAGTACTTAAGCTCGCTGACCAAGCCTTATATCAAGCTAAAAAAACGGGCCGCAATCGTTCTGTAGTTAATGCAAGTTATGGCCAAGATTTCACAACTATTTCTGAGTCTCCAATCTTGGAATAAGTTATTTAATGTGCAATAGTGAATGTTATTAAGTTATTTATGGAAAACCAAAATGGCATTCACTTTTTTGACTCGTTTACCTAAATCCATTTCCTTGTTAAGTATTGCTGTTATTTTAACAGGCAATGTTTATGCAGACTCAAGCGATGATAAACGTAGCGAATTTGTGGATGTTGGTGCTTTGCTACCGAATGCTGTGTTAGATATTCGTTATTTTGGCCATCATAACTTTGTTGGCAAACCTGTTGATGGTTACAATGCGCCAAAATGTTTATTGCACAACAGTGCTGCTACAGCCCTTAAAAAAGTGCAAGTAGCAGCGCAAACCCAAGGCCTGAGCTTGAAAATATATGATTGTTATCGCCCGCAGCGCGCTGTTGATCACTTTGTACGTTGGGTTAACGATTTAGAAGATACCCGCACTAAAGCTGAGTTTTATCCAAACTTAGGCAAAGACAAACTGCTTGGTGATTACATCGCTGCTAAATCGGGTCATAGCCGTGGTTCAACGATTGATTTAACCTTAGTTGATGCAAAAGGCAATGAGCTCGATATGGGCTCACCATTTGATATGTTCGACACTCTTTCTAACACCGACGACCCACGCATTAGTGCAGAGCAAAAAGCCAATCGATACAAATTAAAAAGCCTGATGACTGAGGCCGGCTTTGCGCCTTATTCAATGGAATGGTGGCATTTTACTTACAAACCGCAAGCATACCCCGCAACCTATTTTGATTTTGTGGTGGAGTAGGTAAAACAGCTTTAAGCTTTCAGCTGTAAGTTTTAAGCCGAAAAGTGTTGTTTTTGAATGTTGAATCAGCTTGATTAAATAGCGTTGAATGTTAGACACGCCATGCAAGCATGACGCCTACGGTTTGATGTAGGCGTGAAACTTGTTTCACGCGTCTGACAGCTCCTTCTAGAACCTAGTATGATGACGCGGGATAAACCCGCTGCTACAGGCTGACAGCTTCTTCACGTTGGGTTTCGCTGCGCTCTACCCAACCTACATCACCTCTTTTACCGGTGAATAATCAACTTTAATTTCAACAACATCGACATTGGCATTTTGTTTAAAAGCGTTTTGCACTTTTAATAAATCAGTGTCTTTTTCTGCAAGGTAGCGGTAGCTTTTGTTGGTCATTTTTTTCAGCGCATATTGACTGCTAAGCTCTACCGGTAAGCTATTTTCTTTTAGCGTTAAGTAAATTGCACCCGTTGCAATGCCGCGCTCTTGCATTGCGTGATTAAAGACTTCTGTGCCCTTGGTTAAAGTCGGTGCATCAAAGGTAATTTTTTCGCCATTATTACTAAAAGCGTTCGTAAATTTTTGCTTGTTGATTTCGACTGCTTTTTTAACATCTTTAACTGAAATTTGTTCTTTTTGTGAACTGGTTGTTGGCTGTTGTACTGTATCTTGCTCGCTTATTTCATTTTTTTGACAGCCAGTCATTAGAGCTAAAATTAATGTAAGAAATTGTATTGTAAATATTTTTTTCATACCCCACCTGTTTTTTTGTTACTTTTTTTTACAATTAATTCTGTTTTTTAATTGTTCTATTAGGTACATTGGAATTGGTTATGATTGTTAACCGAAAATAAAAATATAACAATAGGGAACGTAAATAATGTCACAATTTAAAGTAACAGCAGTTGCTACTATGGTAACGGCTATTTTGGCATCATCTCAAGTACAGGCAAGCGAACAAACTCGTTTTTATAATACTTCAAGCGTTAGCTCACAAGTGCAATTCAACCCCCAAGTATCTCAACAACGTGCATTAGCTGAGCGAAGAACTGTTTCGGGTCACAAATCAATTTTCGATGAGCAGTTAGGTAAAGCTACGTTCTTATGGAAAGCAGTTGGTCAAGCTAAACCTGATATGGCGATGGTGCTTCCTGAGCAACGTAATGCCTATGCTGCAGATTTTTATTTAAATGCCTTAACGGGTGTTAGCACTGCGAAAAAAGGTTTTTCAAGTGCTGTATTAACAGATTTATCTGAGCAAAAACTTGGCTCAATCACAGCTAAATACAAGCAAAAAGTACTCGGCGTTGAAGTTTTCAACCGTGAATATAACCTGATTATGGACAAAGAGCATAATTTAGTTGCTGGCTCTGGGTATTTCGCAAATAAAGTGACGAGTTCAGTTGCTCCTCTAGGTGAGTTCACAAGTGCTGAGCAAAGCATTAAACGTGCAATTAAAGAACTTGCTGATATCAATGTGTCTTTAACTAAATCAACTGAGCAAGGCGACTATGTTAAGTACACTGTGTCTAACCAAAACGGTGACAAAGTTGTATTAGGACAGCCACGTGCTAAGAAAGTATTCTTTGAAGTAGCGGGTGAGCTGCAATCTGCATACTATGTTGAAGTAGAAGTTGCTGATAAAAACAGCCTGGAAAGCGATTACTTCAGCTACGTTATTGGCGCGCAAAACAGCAAAGTTTATTTCAAGAAAGACTTAAAAGCACACGCGGCAGACTTTAACTACCGTGTATGGGCTGACGAAGATGGTTACCCGTGGGAAGGTCCACACGGTGACGTGATCCCAGCTGATGGCCCAGATCAAATTGATGAAACTGAAATCCTAGATGCACCACTCGTAAGCCTGTCTTACTACAAAAAATTAAGCACGATGGATCCATGGCTTGCTGATGATGCTACAACAACATCAGGTAATAACGTATTTGCTTATGCTGATGTTATCGCACCACAAGGTTTTACAGAAGGTGACTTCACAGCTGAAACCACATCAGATTACACATTTGACTACCCTTATCAAGTTGATCAAGTAGCAAACAGCTACGACAACCGTAAAGCAGCTATCGTTAACTTGTTCTATATGAACAACTTCTTACACGATTTCTTCTATGACCATGGTTTTGACGAAACATCAAATGTTGCGCAAGTATCAAACTACGGCCGTGGTGGTGTAGAAGGCGACCCTATCGAAGCGCAAGCGCAAGATAATAGCGGTTTAAATAACGCTAATATGGCAACCCCTGCTGACGGTGCAAGCCCACGCATGCAAATGTATTTATACAACTCGAAAGATGCGAAAGTGGGTGTAGATTTTGGTGTGGTTGTTACATCTGACGAATCAATTGGTCTTCTAGAGTCTTCTAAAGTATCAGGCTTTGGTCAAATGCAATTTGCTGATATCGCAGGCGAAGTTGTTCGTCTAGTTGATGGCGATGATGCCGATTCTGGTAGCGTAACAGATGGTTGTCAACCAGCAACAAATGCAGCTGAACTTGCTGGCAAAATTGCGCTAGTTGATCGTGGCTCTTGTAACTTCACAGCAAAAGTACTACACGCTCAAGAAGCGGGTGCAATTGGTGCAATCGTTGTAAACAACAACCCTGATACAGATGAACCAGCGCCGATGGGCGGTGAAGATGATGCCGTTATCATTCCTAACATGGGTCTGAACTATGCTGACGGTCACGCACTTTACGATGGTATCGCTGCAGGCGACACTGTTACTGTGAACATGTTCAACAAAGCAACGTTAAAAGACGGTACGCTAGATAACGGTATTATTGCTCACGAATGGGGTCACTACATCAGTAACCGTTTAGTGGGTAACTCATCAGGTCTTATCAACTTCCAAGGCCGTGCGATGGGCGAAGGTTGGGGTGATTTCCACTCACTTATGTTCATTGCTAAAGCTGATGACATTAACATTCCAGGTAACGACAAGTTCCAAAAAGCCTACGGTAGCGGTACTTTCGTAGAAGATTTCTACTACGGTATCCGTCGTGTTCCATATTCAACTAATATGGAAGTAAACCCGCTGTCTTTCCGTCACATTACTGAAAATGAAGGTGCTGATGTAGGCATTGCACCAACAAGTGTTGCTTCACCACACGCAGCAGGTGAAATTTGGGCAACTATGCTTTGGGAAAGCTATGTAGCACTTATCAACGAGCACGGCTTTGAAGACGCACAAAACCGCATGGCTAACTACTTAGTTGCTGGTTACAAGCTAACTCCTGTTGCTCCGCTATACACAGAAGCACGTGATGCTATCTTAGCTGCAGCGTACGCAGTAGACCCAGAAGATTACAAACTAATCTTAGGTGCATTTGCTAAGCGTGGTATGGGCTTAGGTGCTGTAGCACCAGAGCGTTTCAGCGAAGATTTAACCGGTGTTGTTGAATCAGACAAAATGAAACTTGCTAGCTTCACATTGAAAGATGTGGCAATGAATGCAAACTACAACGGTGCTGAATTAGGTTATTGTTCAAACGATAACGTGCTAGATAAAGGTGAAACAGGCACATTAACTGTTAGCATCATGAACACAGGTAGTGAAGTACTAACGGGTACACAAGCACAGTTAACAGTTGTTAGCGGTCACGATGTAACGTTCGAAAATGATGGTTTAATTACATTCGACGATACAAACCCGTATGCTTCACAAACAAGCGCGCCTATCACGTTTACGCTAAATGATGCAGGCACTGCTGATACACTTGAAATCGAAGTGTCATTCCCTGAACTGTCTGCTGATGACGAAATTGTTGAAGCAGCAACCGATAAAGTATCTTACCTTGTGAACATGGACTTTGAAGATAAAGCACCAGTTAGTTCACAAACTGCTGACGATATGGAAATTGCAGGTGCATCATTACGTGACTGGAAAGAAAACGTAATGACAGGTGATGACCTAGCCGTTGGCACGCAAAGCATGGCAAAAGGTGGTTACGTTCCATTTTTTGATAGCTTTGGGTTTGGTCTTGGCGAGCAAACCATGTACCTAAATAACAATGACTTCCAGTCTGATGTTGCAATCGAATCAAGAGAGTTTGATATCGGTTTTGCGGGTGACTTTGAAGTTTCATTCTGGCACTTCTACCTAATCGAAAACGAGTGGGATGGTGGTGTTGTAGAAATCAGCGTAAACGGCGGTAACTGGGTTGATGTTACTGAAATGGGTGGTACATTTGATGTGGGTTACGATGGCCCTCTAATCGAAAACGACGCGCAAGCACTACAAGATCGCGATACCTTCACAGGTAACAATGTTGATGAAAACGATGTGTATGGTAACTACGAAACAATTCGTTTCGGAACTGAACTAAACGGTAACCGTGCCAAGCTTCGTTTCCGTATTTCATCTGATAATGCCGTTAGTAGCTTTGGCTGGTGGATTGATAACGTAACTGTTAGCAATGTAACGACACCAATCTTCTCAAATGTGATTGCTGGTGATACATTCGCTTGTGATAATGCACTACCATTACTTTCGGTAGCAGGTGATGCGACAGTGTCTGAGTCTGCTTCAGGCACATTAACAGCAACAGCGTCAGACCGTAACAGTGATGACACACTAAGCTATGCATGGACGCAACTAAGCGGCACAACAGCATCACTTACAGGTGCTGATACTGCGACTCTAGGCTTCACGCCTGGTGCTATCTCAAGCGATGACGAGTTAGTATTTGAAGTAACAGTGAGCGATGGTACAGACTCTGTATCTGAGCAGTTCACTGTTGCCGTAACTAACGAAGCTGAGCCAGTAGAAGAGAAGAAAGTAACTAAATCTAGCAATGGTAGCTTTGGTTTCTTAACACTACTACTTGCACCATTAGCGCTTATCGGCCGTCGCCGTAAACGTAAATAAGACTTTTAAATAGTGATAACAAAGCCCTTACAGTTCGCTGTAAGGGCTTTTTTGTTTTTAAGTTAGCGAGAGTAAAGTTAGCGAGGGGAAAGGTACGAGATGCGAGGTGGCAGCGATTTTACATCGCGTCCTAGGCCCTAGCACCTAGCGCCTGATGTTTACATTCGTAGGCGTGAAACTTGTTTCGCGCGTCTGACCGCTGATAGCTGAAGGCTGACAGTTTCTTAATGTTGGGTTTCGCTGCGCTCTACCCAACCTACGTGGAGAGTCAACAGGTTGAATGCTGTGGGGTTAATAAACACTCGATAACCCCACACTTCTGACTTACAGCTTAAAGCTTAAGGTCAGCTATTGAACGGTTGCTTTTAGGCCGCGGCGTTTTAATAATGCTGAGGTGTCTGGCTCTTGACCGCGGAATGCTTTGTACGATTCCATTAGGTCACGTGAGTTACCGACTTCTAAAATTTCTTTACGGTATTTATCACCGATTTCACGTTTTAGACCGCCTTGCTCTTGAACAAAGGCAAAGGCGTCTGCTGCTAAGATTTCACTCCACATATAAGCATAGTAACCCGCTGAATAACCGCCGCCCATTGAGTGTGAGAAGAAGGCTGACTTATAACGAGGTGGTACAAATGCTACATCAACACCATGTTTTGCAAGCGCTTGTTGCTCAAACTTTTCAATGTCTTGTAAAGGAGCATCAGCAGAGAGTGAATGCCATTCCATATCAAGTAGTGCAGCAGCAACGTATTCTAGGGTATCAAAACCTTGGTTGAAGCTACGTGATTGAATTACTTTTTTCAGTAGCTCATCAGGAATTGGCTCGCCAGTTTTATGGTGTTTCGCATAGTTAGCGATAACTTCAGGATACATTGCCCAATCTTCTTCAAATGTTGATGGGAATTCAACGAAGTCACGTGATACTGAGGTGCCAGATAGAGTAGGATACTTCACGTTTGAGAACATGCCGTGTAAGCCATGGCCTAGCTCGTGGAAGATCGTTGTTGCTTCATCATAACTGATAAGCGTAGGTTCGCCATTCGCGCCTTTTTGAATGTTCATTACGTTTACGACAACTGGCTTTTGTTCTTTAAGGCCTGATTGTTTAACGAAAGAAGTCATCCAAGCACCACCACGTTTACCTTCACGCGCGAAGTAGTCAGCAAAGAAAATGGCTAAGCTTTTACCATTTTCATCAAATAACTCATAGGCTTTTACATCCGGGTGATAAACCGGAATATCGTTACGTGGTTTAAAGGTGATACCGTATAAACGGTTCATGGTGAAGAATACGCCGTCTTCTAAAACACGGTTGAACTCGAAATATTCTTTCACTGCATTTTCGTCAAGGTTATATTTATCTTTACGCACTTGCTCTGCGTAGAATAACCAATCCCATGGCTGTAATTTGAACTGCTCACCTGACTCATCAATCTTAGCTTGAATTGCAGCTGCTTCTGCGTTGACGTTCTGCATTAATGCAGGGATCATGCTCGCAAACATATCAAATACAGCTTGTGGTTTTTTCGCCATTTGCGACTCTAAACCAAAATCAGCCCAGCTGTCGTAACCTAATAGTTTCGCTTTTTGAGCACGTAAGTGAGCAAGTTCTGCCACGATATCACGGTTACTATTTTCGCCCGATAATGCACGCTCAGCTGATGCACGCCATACTTTTTCACGTAAATCGCGGTTTTTCAGTGTTGCCAGAATAGGCTGACGCGTGGTGTTTGTGATCTTAATTAGGTATTTGCCTGGATGGCCAGCTTCTGCAGCGGCATTGGCAAGCTGCTCAATTTGACCTGCTGGTAAGCCCTCAAGCTCTGCTTTGTCATCCACTAAAACAACATTTGTTTTAGTCAGCGCTAATAAGTTTTGTGAGAACTGAGTTGTTAAGCTCGAGTGCTTTGTATTGATATCACGAATTTGTTGTTTTTGCTCTGCACTTAATTTTGCACCAGCACGCACAAAACGTTTGTAGTAAACGTCTAATAAACGCTTTTCTTCAGCAGTTAAGGCAAGGCTGTCAGCTTCGCTGTGAATAGCCGCTACTTTCTCAAAAAGTGCTTTATTTAAGAAAATGTTGTCGCTATGAGCCGCTAGTTTTGGCGCTAACTCTTTTTGTAATTCACGACGTGCCGGGTTTGAATCCGTACCCGCTAAGTTATAAAAAATACTGCGTGTGCGTGTTAATAGCTCACCACTTTTCTCAAGCGCAACAATCGTATTGGCAAAATCAGGCTTTGCTGGATTGTTGATAATAGCTTGCACTTCAGCCATTTGCTCAGACATGCCTTTATTAAATGCCGGCATGAAATGTTCATCTTTAATCGCACTGAAATCAGGCGTTTCGTATTGTAATACGCTTTTCACAAACAGTGGGTTAGCTTGCTCATTTGCAGCAACAGGCGCTGATTGCTCTGATTTAGGCGTTGATGTTGTTGTTTGCGGTTCTGAACAGGCTGTAAGTAACAGCGCAGAACTGATCGCGGTTGCGATTAGGTGTTTCATAGTTTTTCTCTTGTCATTTTTAAAATTAAATTGTGTCGATATAACCTTGCACATACGTTTTATAAGCTCTTGATTTGCATAGCGGTTAAAACGAATTACAAAAAGTGCTACAAAAAAGCACTTATGTGAGGCAGGTATCACCATGTGATCAATGAGCCCAGCATACTGTGTCTTACTACAATTGACCTCATACGTTGCGATAAGGTGATTATTGGCTGCGATAAGTCGTTAAAATTCTCTAAGATCGGAAAGCCACTTATTACTTTGCAGCTTAAATAGCCTGATCCAACTAATCTTTTTGACTCATAACAGTGTCCAAATAAAAATCTTATGGTATGTTATATTGTAACAATTTAATCTGCAATCAATCTTGCCATGGAGTGCATTTTTTTACGATAAGTTGCAAATGTTGCTGAATAAGCAAGGAGTCATATGGCTATCATAATCAAACACGCCTGTGTTGTTAATGAAGGACAGCGTGAATTAAACGATGTACGAATTGTTGGTAATCGAATCGCTGAAATTGCCAAAGATATCAGTGCCAAGGCCAATGATGAGGTAATTGATGCAAGCGGTCTGTTGCTATTACCAGGCATGATCGACGATCAAGTACATTTTAGAGAGCCAGGTTTAACCCACAAAGGTACGATCGCCAGTGAATCTGCCGCGGCAGTGGCAGGTGGCATTACAAGCTTTATGGAAATGCCTAATGTCTCACCTTCGACTACCACGGCAAAAGCACTTGCTGATAAATACGCGATAGCGGCGCAAACGAGCGCTGCGAATTATGCGTTTTACTTTGGCGCAACCCCAGACAACCTTGATGAAATTAAAGCTCTTGATGCTAAAAATGTATGCGGCGTTAAAGTGTTTATGGGAGCATCAACAGGTGATTTACTGGTTGAACACCCACATGCTCTAGAGGCCATTTTTCGGGAAAGCCCAGTACTCATTGCAACCCATTGCGAGCAAGGGGAGGTTATTCAACAAAACCAGCGCCGAATAGAAAAACGCTATGGTGAGTTACGAATAGAACATCACCCGTTAATTCGTGATGAGTTAGCGTGTTATGCATCATCATCGTACGCCGTATCGCTGGCAAAACGCTATGGCTCGCAGCTGCATGTTTTACACCTTACAACAGCAAAAGAGCTAGAGCTATTTAGTAACGCGCCTATAGAGCAAAAACACATAACCGCCGAAGCTTGTGTGCATCATTTGTGGTTTAACCAAGATGATTACACACACTATGGTAATCAAATTAAATGTAACCCTGCCATAAAATCAGAGCAAGATCGCCAAGCGCTACTCGCAGCAGTACGCGATGGTCGCATTGATATTATTGCCACCGATCATGCCCCTCATACTTGGCAAGAAAAGCAGCAACAATACAGCGCTGCACCAGCAGGACTCCCGCTCGTCGAGCATGCATTACTATCGTTACTTGAGCAGGTAAAACGTGGTGCGTTGAGCCTAGAGCAAGTCGTTGAAAAAACAGCGCATAACGTGGCAAAGCGATTTGCTATCGAAGATCGAGGGTTTATCAGAGAAGGTTACTTTGCAGATTTAGTCCTGGTTGACCCAAGCGCAGAAAAGCACGTTGAGCACACAAACACACATTACTTATGCCAATGGACCCCTTTCAATGGCACTACTTTTTCACACCGAATAACACATACCTTTGTAAATGGTGAGTGTGTCTTTGATGGACAGCACGTGTACCCGCACAAGCAGGCCGCTATGGCCTTAACATTCAATCGTTAAAAGAAGTTGATATGCAATTACCCGATATTACCTCTCACTCTAATGTAGATTTTCAGTCGCCTTTAAAATGGGTTGGCATGGAAAAAATAGCATTGCCTTTGAAACTTGCACAACCTCATGTTGATGTGCATCTGAATGCCAAAGCCGATATTTTTGTTAGCCTTGATAGTGATGCTAAAGGCATTCATATGTCGCGTCTTTATTTATTACTTAATCAGCTATTGGCTAATCAAAGCTTATCGACTAAGCGTATTAACGAGTTTATGGAAGCCGTTTTAGCATCACAAAAAGGCTTAAGTAAAGGCGCAAAACTGGTGCTGCATTTTGATTTACCGCTGCTAAAACCAGCACTCCTTAGCGACAATGCCGGATACAATGCTTACCCTGTTGTTTTAACGATAACTAAGAAGCAGTCGATGACTATCAACTTAAAAGCTGATGTAGCCTACAGCAGTACCTGCCCGTGTTCAGCGGCATTATCGAGGCAGCTTTTGAGCGAAGCCGTCGATAAACAATTTAGCGATGAGCATATAGATAAAGCCTCTTTACTCAGTTGGCTTGCAAGTGCACAGGGCTCTATTGCAACCCCTCATAGCCAGCGTTCTTATGCTTATATTGATGTCACTTTTAGTAGTGAGAAGCTACCTGATATTGGCGGCTTTATCACAGTATGTGAGCAAGCCATAGGCACCCCTGTACAAACGGCCGTGAAGCGTGAAGATGAACAAGCATTTGCTGCCCTTAACGCAAAAAACTTACTGTTTTGCGAAGATGCAGCAAGGCGATTAAAACAGTGTTTCGAAACCATGCCGAGTATTGCTGATTACCAGTTTAAGGTCGAACACCAAGAAAGCTTACATGGCCACAATGCCGTGGTTCATGAATCTAAATATTAAGCTGATGAGTCTAAGTGTTAGGCTCATGAACCTCAAATGGTTTACAAATTTTGACATTAGCGGTCGCAAAATATTGCTATTCATTTTCACAATGATAATGATACGAGCGCTAAAAATGATGAACATAATAATATAAAGGATGACTATGCGTTTTAAATTTATTGCTGCTGCAGTGGGTCTCGCTGTAGCAAATGTTGCTGTTGCCGACGAAGGCATGTGGCAGCCTCACCAGTTACCAGAGCTTGAATCAGTGTTAAAAGCGAAAGGCTTGAGCATCGATGTAGAGTCAATTTCAAAATTAACAGAGTTTCCGATGAATGCGGTAATTAGCCTTGGTGGTTGTACAGCTTCGTTTGTTTCACCAAAAGGCTTAGTTGTCACAAATCATCACTGTGCCTATGGTTCGATTCAATATAACTCGACTACCGAGAACAATATTTTAGAAAATGGCTTTTTAGCAAAAACAACGGGCGAAGAAGTGCCTGCTGCGCCGGGTTCTCGTGTTTTTGTAACAGAGCAAGTAACTGACGTTACAGATAAAGTAAATAAAGGGACTGAAAAGTTAACCGGGAAAGCACGTTTTGATGCTATTCAAGCAAATGAAAAAGCACTTGTTAGTGAGTGTGAGCAAGACCAAAGCTACCGCTGTAATGTGTATACTTTCCACGGTGGTCTTGAGTATTACCTGATCAAATCGCTAGAAATTAAAGATGTGCGTTTAACGTATGCACCCGCTATGGGCGTCGGTAAATATGGCGGCGATATCGACAACTGGATGTGGCCGCGTCACACAGGTGATTTCTCGTTCTATCGCGCGTATGTTGGCAAAGATGGCAAGCCTGCTGAATATTCAGAAGACAACGTGCCGTACCAAAGTGATGCGTTTTTAAAAGTAAGCGCTAAAGGCGTTCAAGAAGGCGATTTTGTGATGGTTACTGGTTATCCGGGCAGCACAAACCGTTACCGTATTTCGCCTGAAGTTGATTACGTGTTTAACACAGCTTACCCATTAGCGCGTAAATATAACTCTAAATATGTCTCGTTAATCGAAGAAAATGCACCAGAGGGTTCAGAGGCACGTATCGCTTACGAAAGCACGATTGCGGGTTATAACAACTACATTAAAAACTACGGTTCAATGATTGAGAGCTTTAACAAAGGGTCAATGTATAGCCGTAAGCAACAATTCGAAAAAGATCTCACCGCGTGGATCAATGAAGATAGTAAGCGCAAAGCTAAATACGGACAGGTACTTGCTGATTTATCTGCGCTAGTTGCACAGTCGCAGGAGCATAACCAGCGTGACCGTATGTTAGGTTACGTACACCGCTCACAAATGATTTCAACTGCTCGACGTTTATACCGTTTAGCTTACGAAAAACAAAAGCCAGATGCTGAGCGCGAAAGCGGTTATCAAGAGCGTGATATGCCACGTATCGAGTCTCGTTTAAAAAGCATGAGCCGTCGTTATGATGAAGCCGTAGATAAAGCTATTTTACTGTACTTTATTGAGCAATATGCTGCATTACCTAAAGACGAGCGAGTTGCAGAGGTAAATAAAGCACTGGGTCTAACAAACGGTTTTGATAAACAAAAACAGCAAGCCATGCTTGATGATATGTATGCTAAATCGGTTCTTGCAGATGAAAGCAAACGTTTATGGATGGCAGATCTTGACCTTGCTCAGTTAAAGCAAAGTAGCGATCCATTTATTCAATATGCGCATGCAATTTTTGCGGTCACAAAAGATATTGAAGATGCGAAAAAAGAACTGGCTGGTAAACAGCAAGCTGCTCGTCCTGCATTAATGGAAGCAATCATTGCTTATAACAAGGCACTTAATAAGCCTGTTTATGCAGACGCTAACAGCACCTTACGTGTAACTTACGGTACGGTAGGCGGCTATTCACCGCAAGATGGCTTAGTGGCAACCCCCTTTACATCGTTAGAAGGCCTGCTTGCTAAAAACACCGGTGTTGAACCATTCAACTCGCCAGAGAAACAAAACGAGTTAATTAAGCAAAAGCTTTATGGCGATTATACCGGCGGTATGAATACGGTTCCGGTTAACTTTTTATCGAACGTAGATACTACAGGTGGTAACTCAGGCTCTCCAACATTAAACGGTAATGCTGAGCTCGTTGGTTTGTTATTTGATGGTGTTTACGAAAGCATTATTGGTGATTGGGATTACGATGAAAACTTAAATCGCTCAATTCACGTTGATTCACGATACATGTTGTGGGTGATGGATAAAGTTGATAATGCTCAAAATTTACTTAAAGAGATGACTATCGTTAACTAACCTGAGTTTAACGTTAATTTTAGTATTAAAATGCCAGTCACACAGACTGGCATTTTTGTTTTTAACATTAAGATATAGTATTTGACTTATTCTGGCAACTCTATATAGTGAGCGGTAGCTAAAAAGCGTGTAATTAATAAATCTTTATTTCGTTGTTGTATAAGTAATACTTGTAGTACCGTCCTGAAGTTTTTAAGTTCCATCTGATTTTTTGCTACACCCGCCCACTACGGGCAATATTTAATTTTTTATATCAGGAATATGACTATGTCTAACGTTGTTTCAGGTACAGTTAAGTGGTTTAACGAATCTAAAGGTTTTGGTTTCATCGAGCAAGAAAATGGTCCAGACGTTTTCGCTCACTTCAGCGCTATCCAATCTGAAGGTTTCAAAACTTTAGCTGAAGGCCAACGTGTAGAGTTCACTCTATCACAAGGTCAAAAAGGCCCTCAAGCGGACAACATCAAGCCGCTATAATTTTACTGAAAAGTAAAATAGAGAAGAAGCAAGCTACGGCTTGCTTTTTTTATGTCTAAAAATTGACTGGACTAGTTAATATTTCTATATTTAATGCAGCTGTGTCATTAGAGTGTATTAATTATTTTAAAATATTTGTTGTTAGCGTGCCTAAGCTTTGCACCTGTAGTGTTTGCAAAAGAAAGTGTCACCATTTACACCGAGCATTTCCCGCCATATAACTTCTCAAATAAAGGGCATTTAGAGGGTATTAACTTAAAGTTTGTTAAGGCCATGTGCATCGATGCCAAAATTAAGTGCAATTTTGAGCTCTTACCTTGGTCAAGAGCATTCCACTTGGCGCAACAACAGCCCTTGTCAGGGTTAGTCTCTACAGCCCGAATTACGCAAAGAGAAAAGCTGTTTAACTGGGTAGGGCCGTTGGCCTCATCGCGAAATTTCTTTTATAGATTAAAATCAAATGAGCGTATTAATCCACTTGATCTACCCCAGGTAAAAGAACATAGCCTATGTGTTGTGCGTAATAGTATCTATGAGCAATTTGTAGAAACAATTGGTTTTAGTGACGGTAAAAATTTGCTGAAAGTGAGTCATAGTTATGAGTGTCTTAATTTATTTTTCAAAAATAAAATCGAGCTAATTATTGGTTCAGATCTATCATTTGATTATCAGCTAACTCAATACGGGCACCCTGGACGAGAAGTCGTTAAGCTAGTTGAGCTTCCTCTTAACGATACATTAGGGAATTATTTAGCATTAAATAAAAACATACCCATCGATGTAGTTGAACGTTTGCAATCAAGTTACGAAAAGCTAATTGCTCAGGGTAAGTTAGACTTTTTTATTGAGCAATATAGTAATACCAATACAAAATAATTTTTATTAGTCATCGTTAGCCGTTGAAGCTATCGGTAGCTGAGTACTACTATCATGGTGCAGTGTAAAAGGCACTGGGGGTTGTTCAGAGTAGCAAATAACGAATTTTTCTTGCTCTTACTTAAGGCCTATTTGTTCGCATGACCTGACTATATAGCGTTGATGCCTGAATCTCAGCAAACGCATTTTTTAATGCATTGATATGGTGTGGGTTAGTATTTTTGTTTGCAGCTAGGAACCCTTTCATCGCTAAAAAATCAATTGCAAAGGCAAAGTGTAAGCTCGATTCATCAAGGCCTAATTCATTAGCCATAGCGGCGATATAGTTTTTATCGTCAATGATTAAATCAACCTTCCCCGACATCAACAACTGATATGACTTATTGATGTCTGAAGTATACACAACAGTGTAACCGCGCTCAGTTAAGCGTTGTGCTGCTAAGTCATGACGCTGAACTGCTATCTTGTATTGTTTGGCTTGCTCATTGGAGGTGATGTTTATATCGCGGCGTTCGCTTAATTTCACAAAGCCCATTTCATAGGTGGCTACTTCACCAATCCAATAGAAATGATGTTCACGCTCTGGAGTTTTAGCCATGCTGTAAATGAAAGTATTCGGCTTTTTTAGTGCCATATTATAAGCACGGGCCCAAGGGTAAAGCTCTATATTCGCGTTCAAATTAGCTTTAGCAAAAATTGCTTTTACAAGCTCGGTGCTCTCACCGGCAACTTGGTTATTAATTAGAGTTTGATTAGGTGGCGACAGTTCAGTCACAACGGTTAGGGTCGGCTTGCAAAGGGCTGGCCAACTTAAGAAAAAGGTTAGTATATAAATTCTAAAATAGTTCATTTATGCACTTAAAAGGATTTAGTAAATAAATCTTAGCACATAAAACGATAAAAGGGCCTTGCGGCCCTTGGTGAAGTATCGTTCAAGTCAGATAGACCTTTAACCCCTTAAAGTCCTATCCTATTGTTTTGCAACTACGGCTCATCTCATTAAGTTTCTAAGCTAGCGAGAGGAAAAAACCTGCAATTGCTGCACTCATGAGGTTAGCCATAGATCCTGCTAACACTGCTCTGAGCCCTAAGCGTGCGATATCCTTTCGCCGACTAGGCGCCATACCGCCTAATCCACCTAGTAAAATTGCTATCGATGATAAGTTAGCAAACCCACATAACGCGAATGTGACAATCGCTTGTGTGTGCGCACTTAACGTATCGCGATAATTAATAAAGTCGAGGTAAGCAACAAATTCGTTAACTACAACCTTCTGACCTATAAAACTGCCTGCGATTACTGCTTCGTCCCAAGGTACACCTAATAACCATGCAACCGGAGCGAATACGTAACCTAAAATTTCTTGTAGCGTTAATGTTGGATGATCAAACCAACCACCAATACCGCCTAATAACCCATTTAGAAGTGCAATAAGTGCTACGAAAGCAAGTAACATCGCACCTACGTTCAGTGCTAGTTGCATACCGTTTGCGGCACCTGATGCGGCAGCATCAATTACGTTTACCGGTTTTTCTTCTTGTACGTCTAAATCAGCTAAATCTTCTTTTGGTGTTTCGGTCTCTGGCACAATCATTTTTGCCATTAAGAAACCACCTGGTGCCGCCATAAAGCTGGCTGCAATTAAGTATTTAAGCTCTACACCAATTGTTACGTAACCTGCCATAACAGAACCTGCTACGGTAGCAAGGCCACCTACCATTACCGCAAATAGCTCTGACTTAGTCATGCTGGCGATAAATGGCTTAACAATCAATGGTGCTTCTGTTTGACCAACGAAAATATTGGCGGTTGCAGAAAGCGATTCAGGGCGCGAGGTTTTCAATAGCTTTTGTAAGCCACCGCCTAGAATCTTGATTATCCAATCCATCACCCCGATGTGATACAACACAGCAACAAGTGCTGAGAAGAACACGATAACGGGCAATACTTGTATCGCAAAAATAAACCCTAAGGTATCTTGCGATGCCAGTGAGCCAAATAAGAAGCTAATCCCGTCATTGGCATAACCAATAACTGATGAGACTCCTCGTGACATACTTGCCAGTACGTTTTTGCCCACTTCGAAGAACAAGACAAAGCCACCAATTAACACTTGAAGTAAAAAGGCGATGCCTACAGTTCTTAAATTAATTGCTTTACGGTTCGTTGAAGCCGCAAAAGCAATGCCTAGTAGCACAACAATGCCAACTAAGCTCATAAATGTTGTCATACTGACTGTTTCCCGTTGTTATTGTTGCAGTAAATATTTTATTTTACTTTTAATTATATCAATGGCAACGCGATTCATACCGCCGCGTGTGACTACGAGATCAGCTTTGTGCTTAGATGGCTCAATAAACTGATAAAACATAGGTCGCACTGTCGCTTGATATTGATCAACAACGGACTGTAATGTTCTGCCACGCTGCTCCATATCTCGTTGCATACGGCGCATAAGGCAGATATCTAACGGTGTATCAATGAACACCTTAATATCAAATTCTTTTCGAAGTGCCGGATCACTCAGTAGCAAAATACCTTCAACGATAAGTACTTTTGCAGGTGCCACTCGACGCGTTTCATCGCTTCGGGTATGCATTGCATAGTCATAAGTTGGTACGTCTACTGATTCTCCAGCGCGCAATTGAAGTAAGTGCTCATGCAAAAGCTCATGCTCGAAAGCATCAGGGTGGTCGTAATTGGTTTGCGTTCGATGGTCAAACGGCAAATGCGACTGGTCTTTGTAATAAGCATCTTCTTCGATCACTGCGATCGCGCCCGGTTCAAGCTCATTGACTAATTCGTTATAAATTGTCTTGCTAAAAAGAGACTTGCCCGACGCAGATGCGCCAGCAATAGCTATAATTGTTCGTGTCACTAAAGTTCTCGCCCACACAGAAGGAAACATTGTTAGGTAGATCACAATAGCAAAAAAGACACGATTAATCTCTTTTGCTTCGCTTAGAGATGCAAATTTATAATGTTTCCGTTTTATGAAACAGGACTTATGTCCTGTACCAAAAATTCAAAGAGCATATAAAGTATTCACATATTGATAACGAGGTACCCATGGCAAGAGCACTCATCTTAATGGCAGATAGCCTAGGAATTGGCGCAGCACCTGACGCAGAAAAGTTTGGTGACGTAGGTGCAAATACCTTCGCTCATTTACTTAAAGCCTATGCAGAAGAAACTGGTGAGCACTTATCGCTTCCTAATCTTACCCGTTTAGGTTTAGCTGATGCATGCGAAGCCGCAGGTAAAGAACCTTGTTTAGTCAGTGACCGCCAAGCACCTATTGGCGCATGGGGTTACGCTAAAGAGTTATCAAGTGGTAAAGACACGCCTTCAGGACACTGGGAAATGGCCGGTGTACCTGTGTTATTTGATTGGGGTTATTTCCCAAACACACAGCCGTGTTTTCCACAAGAATTTGTTGATGAGCTAATTGCTCGCGCAGAGATTCCTGGCATTTTAGGTAACTGTTATGCCTCAGGAACGACCATTTTAGAAAAGCTAGGTGAAGAGCATATGCAAACCGGTATGCCGATTTGCTACACCTCAGTTGATAGCGTGTTTCAAATAGCCGCGCACGAAGAATCATTTGGACTGGAGAAACTTTATCAGGTTTGCGAAATCGCACGGGCGCTGCTTGATGAAATGAACATAGGAAGAGTGATTGCGCGGCCATTTTTGGGTTCGAGCCGTGACGATTTTGCCCGTACAGGTAATCGTCGTGACTATTCGGTGTTACCTCCGTCGCCAACCTTGCTTGATAAATTATCGCAAGACGGCGGTGAAGTGATCAGTATTGGTAAAATTGCCGATATCTATGCGCACCAAGGCATCACCCAAAAACACAAAGCGCCAGGGCTAATGAACTTGCTTGAGAAAACCTCAGAAGTAATCGCAAGCGCACCTGACCATAGTTTGATTTTTACAAACTTAGTTGATTTTGATGAAAAGTACGGTCATCGCCGTAATGCAGTTGGCTATGCTAAAGCATTAAAAGAGTTTGATGATTACCTACCGACCATCTTAAATCAGCTAAATAGTGATGATGTGTTAATTATCACGGCCGATCACGGATGTGATCCAACAGCAGCAGGCACTGACCATACACGTGAATACGTGCCAGTACTTGCATACCAACCGGGAATGACAAACACCCCGCTTGGAGAACGAGCTAGTTTTGCAGACATAGGTCAAACCCTTGCCCAGTGGTTTAATCTTCCTGCACTTGAATACGGTGATAGCTTTAACGACAAGCTATTAGCGAACAAAAAAGGAAACCAATAATGAGTACTCCTCATATCAGCGCCAATGTAGGCGAATTTGCAGAAACGGTATTAATGCCGGGTGATCCGCTTCGCGCTCAATACATTGCTGAAAACTTTTTAGATGACGCAAAACAAGTAACAGGCGTTCGTAATATGTATGGTTTTACCGGTACCTACAAAGGTAAGCCAGTGAGTATTATGGGTTCTGGGATGGGTATTCCATCAATGTCAATTTATGCCCGTGAATTGATCGTTAGTTACGGCGTTAAAAATCTAATTCGTATTGGTACCTGTGGCGGTATTGGTAGCGATATCAAAATCCGTGACGTTATCTTTGCACAAGGTGCAAGCACAGATTCAAACGTAAACCGTGCACGTGTACGTGGTTACGATTTTGCCGCAATTGCTGATTTTGGTTTATTACTCAACGGCGTAAACGCAGCAAAAGAATTAGGTATTGAAGCGAAAGTAGGTAATGTATTTACAACAGATACATTCTACCAAGCAGATAACACATTCTATCAAGAGTTAGACAAGCTAGGCGTACTTGCTGTTGATATGGAAACAGCTGGCATGTACGGCGTAGCTGCTGAATACGGCGCAAAAGCGATGGCACTATTTACTGTAAGTGACCACGTAATCACTGGTGAAGCAACACCAAGTGAAGAGCGTCAAAGCACCTTTAACGAAATGGTTAAAATTGCTTTAGAATCAATTTAAATAAGTTCCTTGGTAACGTATTCACTGAAATTTGGAAACACGCCCAAAGTGAAGTGAGACTAACCTCAAAGCCGCATTTATGCGGCTTTTTTTATGACTATGTTTTTATGCTCGCAACCGCCCCTTAAAACTTGAAAATTCAAGCAATTGTTGCCACTTTTAGTAGAGGAACAACAATTAAGGATGTGTATGTCTAATTGGGTTGAAGCTAAAGTTAAAGATGTTAAATGGTGGACCGACTCACTATTTAGCTTAATTGTTAATGCCGATGTTGAACCATTTGTAGCAGGGCAGTTTACAAAGCTTGCTATGCAAGTGGGTGATAAACGGGTTGCACGTGCATATTCTTATGTTAATGCGCCGAATAATCCCGACCTCGAATTTTATCTGATTAATGTTAAAGACGGTCAACTTTCTCAACAACTTGCGCAATTAAAGCCGGGTGACTCAGTGACTATAGAGCGCCGCGCGACAGGCTTTTTTACCCTTGATGAAGTGCCAAGCAGTGAGCAGCTTTATATGCTGAGTACAGGTACTGCGCTTGGGCCTTTTATATCAATATTAGAGCAGGGCGAAGTGTGGCAAAAGTTTGAGCATGTTCACTTAGTGCATGGAGTTCGTTTTAATGAGGACTTAAGTTATCAAGCGCGCATTAAAGCACTACAGCAGCAGTACCCAAATCTTTACTACTCACCTGTAGTCAGCAGAGAGTCAGCCACAATCGGTTTTAATGGCCGGATCACTGACGTAATAAAAGACCGTCGCTTATTTGATGTAGTAGAGCTTCCTGTTAAACCTGA
The DNA here is from genome assembly GCF_005887425.1 of Pseudoalteromonas sp. S2721. NCBI lineage: Bacteria > Pseudomonadati > Pseudomonadota > Gammaproteobacteria > Alteromonadales > Pseudoalteromonadaceae > Pseudoalteromonas > Pseudoalteromonas sp. S2721. The sequence goes on along the minus strand of NZ_PNCZ01000038.1, from coordinate 36,666 downwards.
CTCGACACAGTTCATGATTTGCGGTAATCCAGAAATGGTAAAAGATACCACGGCCATTTTGTTAGAGCTTGGTTTTAGCCGCAACAGACGTCGTGAGCCTGGGCAGATCACCGTTGAGCAATATTGGTAAAAAACTATGCCAAACTGTGAGAATTTGCTACCTTAACGCCTTAAATCAGGCATGATGTATTTAGGAAAAGTATGAAACCGTTATTTTTGGCAATTAGTTTATTATTCTCTTGGCAGTCATTTGCTAGTGAAGAAACCACTGAACAAGCCGAGCCTCAAACTAGCCATGAACAAAAAGCCGAAAAGAAAGACGTACCTAGTTTAGAGTTTATTGAAGAAAAGCCAGTAACAGAGCAAAAAGTAATTTCTGAATCTAAGAAAGAGGTCGCAGAAGTTGATGATAGTAAAGTACTCGGTACTCAAACGCCTACACCTGCCGAGCAACCAAAAACAGTTGAAGAAAAGCAGCAAGCAGTTGATGAGGCTGAAAAGGCTGTAAAGCAAGCAAAAGAGGCGCTAACAGCCAAGCAACAAGAAAAAGCGCGTCAGTCACGAGAATCAATCGCTGTAATTGAGCAATTAATAGCAGCATATAATGCTCGTAATATTGATGCATTTATTAAAATGTATGATGAAAACGTCGAGTTTTACACATTCCCAAATGAGTTAATGTTCACAGGGAAAGAAAAGCTTATAGCTCGTTATGGCATCATGTTTAAAAAGCTTAAATGTATAAAATCGTCTCCAATTAAACGAATTGTGCATGGAAATATTGTGATTGACCATGAGCTATCAGAGACTTGTTCACAAGACCCTAAGGTGGTTGATAAGCGAGCTGAATTTGTCACTAGTTATAAAATAGAAAATGGTAAAATAACCAAAGTGTTATTCTTCCGCTAGAAAAAGAGCAGCCCAGCTGCTCTTTTTTTATGGGTGAAAGTTAGTGGGTTCAAGCTAGCGAGTTTCGAGATATGAGGTAGCAGCGATTTTACATCGCGTCCTAGAACCTAAATCCCAGCGCCTATGACGCGGGATAAACCTGCTGCTACATGTAGGCGTGAAAGTTGTTTCGCACTATTAATCTTCATTAATTTCAGGAATTACACCTTTTAAACGGGTGATATCTTCATCACTAACGTCTGCAAAATGTTTAAAGTGAGTCGGCCAATCTTTGCAATATTCTTCAATCTCTTTAATGATGTTTTTTGCTGCTGAATTTGCTAACCCAAATCGCTTAGCTTGAGATAAAAAATTGTTTTTACTTGCATAACGGCCATCATCACCAAAGCCAAGACCATGTTGTTTTGAGTTGTTTATTGGAGTGATGTCATAGGCTGGACTTAATCGCCAATTTTTTTGTGAAAATGAATATAGGAATGCATGATTGCGAGTGTGATCATCTGTATTACCAATATACGCATTGAACACCATTCGCTTAAACAACTCTTCAGCATCACCTGCATTTTGCATTGTTTGATGCCTTATAAATTCAGCTAATTGACCATATGAGTAGTCACTTGAAAGATCACTCATAGCAACTTTGGGTTTTTGAAGTAAGCTATTCGCACTTAAAAAGTGGTGTGTTGGTAACCCATTACTAACATCAAACCGCTCAACAAGTAGCACATCACCGGTATGTGTTTTATGAATAAAGGTAGGAGCCGTTCGAATACCAAGCTGTTCCGCCATTTTCATTGCAGCATGTTCAGCTCTGACTAGATTGAATAAATCATCTTGGCGATTGAATTTTGCTAAGTAGAGTTTGTTGTCAATTTGTATAGAAGTTTTTGGTCTAGCTCCCCCCATGCTTTGGCCAAATTCAAATGCTTTCTTAGCTTCATCAGAAATTGTTTTATTTGCCAGCAAGTCATCTTTAGCTTGGTCTAGCAAGGCTAAATCAGACAAGGTGTTTTTGTTAGTTTTATGCTTTGAGGCACTTCGCGAGAGACTAAAAACAAGGGCTCCTACGCCATACCCAGACCCGGCTAATAAAAATTCTAACTCGTTTTTGGGTTTTGTAGTATGAAGCGAAAGAATTAACTTGCGCCCCCACGAGTCAGCTCCTGCATCACTCAATACGCCAAATACACCTCTGTTTGCGCTGTAACTGAAAATCCCCGATTTTAATGGCAGATGTATTGGATCTAGAGCAAAGGCATCGCTTCGGGCTAAATAGCTCTTACCATAGTTGAACTCACCGCGACCTGATTGATTATCTAATTTAAAGTAACCACAGATAACGGGTTTTTCTTCTAAACCATCTATAAAAACATAGCACTCAGAAGTCATCATTGATTTCCTGTGGTGAATTTCGTTTGCGTTGGCGAGCATTGTATCCACCTACGTCGGCCGCTAATTCATTTATTTCATCGAGAAGCGATCCCTGTAAGTTAAGTACAACCAGCGCTTCAAAAAGAATGTCACTTTTCACAACATCACCTTGCTCTAACTTTTGTACTGTCGAACGTGATACCCCAATCATTTTCGCAAATGTACTTTGCGTATAATGAAGAGTTCGGTGCTGGCGAATCAAATCTCCCAGCTTTTGTGCCATTTTTGCAGCCTGTTTAGAACGCATATTGATTACTTTTTTAATCATTAGATACTTAATGATTAGTTTAGCGGTATTTGGTTTTTTTGCAATAGAGGGGGATTAAGTTAGTGGGTTCAAGTTAGCGAGAGTAAAGTTAGCGAGTTTCGAGTTTCGAGTTTCGAGGTACGAGGTAGCGGCGATTTTACATCGCGTCCTGGCGCCTAGGACCTAGAACCCAGAACTCGCCTATGACGCGGGATAAACCCGCGGCTACATGTAGGCGTGAAACTTGTTTCGCGTGTCAGATCGTCTCTATATGTTGGGTGTCGCTCCGCTCGACCCAACCTACCTGGAAAGTGAATAGGTCGAATGCTGAGAAGAACAATCGACCTTAATAATCCCACATTTCGGCTGATATCTAATATCTGACCTCTAACGGCTAAAAGCCAGCGATTTCACATCGCGTCCTAGCGCCTAGAGCCTAGGACCTAAAACCTAAACCCTAGTGCCTATGACGCGGGATAAACCCGCTGCTACATGGGGTTCGGCTATGCCGATTCATTTAACAACGAATTAAAGCTGTCGTTGTCGTGTAGGCTGGCAAACGCGCTTTCGTGTAATAGCTCGTTACGTAGGTTAGGAGAATATTCAAGAGCCATACGAATATCAGCCATTGCATCGGCGTGTTTGTGTAGTAATGCATAGGCACAAGCACGTTGCCAGTATGCGTAGCCGTAGTCGCTATCAATTTCTAATGCTTGATTACAAAGCTCGATAGCCTCACCTGTTTCGTTAATTTCTAACAGAGCATCTGCTTTATAGGCAATGGCTTCTACGTCTTCTGGTTTACGTTTTAAGATCTCGTCAAAAATCTCAATCTTATTTGCAACATCGCTTTCTAAATTGGCACGCATCCATAAAGAATGAACTTCATTGGTGATTGAGATCTTTTGTTGGTTTAATAAGATCTCTTCAGACCGCTCACGTAGTTTTTCTTCGAGTACTTTTAGGCGCTCTTCATATTCTTTTGTAATCGCACTCACGCGTGTATTAACAATATCTTCTACTTTATTTTTCACATCACGTAGGGAATTCCAACCGACTAAGACCAAGATTGAAGCGGTAATGGTAATAATGAAAAACACATTATTAATGGTGTCGGTTGTATAAGTTAATGCACGGTCGGCAGTATCAAGTTGTGTATGAGCAACTTGTTTTGTCACATCTTCGCGTAGTTTTTGTTGGTCTTGGCGCACCGCTTTTAATTCATCAAGAATATAGCGCTCTAACAATGGTTTATACATAGGTTCTTGAAGCTTATCGAGTCCTTGCTGTTGCTCTGCTTCAGTTAATGCTGGGCGGTTTTGTGGCTCATTTTGAGCTGCTACAAATGGGCTAAAGCTCATTAAAAAAGTGATTAAAATTAGGGTATAACGCATAACATATTAATTTTTGGTGATTACTGAGGTAACTGTAACATGCGTGAGCACTAGGGACTAGGCAAAAAAAAACCAGCTCGGGGGAGAGCTGGCCAAACTGCTTAAACAACATAAAGTCGTAAGGGGTATCAACAGGAGTTAGGTACAATATACTCATTTTTATCTGAACAACTACTTAATACTTAAAGAGTTTCTAAAAAAAGTTAATCTATATGCGATATTGAGTTTGTTCGTCTAAACTTAAAGGATACTAAAACTAAAAGGTGAGAATATGCGCCAGCAACTAGTACAACTGCTTTATGGTGTATCAATTTCGTCTGATCTCGATAGTGGAAATGTTGAATTAGCTGAACGGCTAATCCTTAATGCTGTTCTCGATGGACTTGAAATCGGGCGTGCCGGCATTTGGTTACTTAATAAAGAAAATACAGCAATAGAGTGCCGTTTATTACTCGACAGAGAAAATGGTAAAGAAATTCAAATGCTAGTGCTTCCCCGGGACGCATACCCTGACTATTTCAAAGCACTTGATACGCAACGCACAATAACAGCGGTTGATGCGCATACTGATCCTGCTACCTACGAATTTAGCGAAAGCTACCTAACACCACTTAATATTGGCGCTATGCTCGATGCACCAATTCGCTATAAAGGAAAAATGATCGGTATATTTTGTTGTGAGCACATTGGTAGTGAGCGACATTGGACAGAAGATGAATGCTCATTTATAGGCGCATTAGCAGATCTATACGGCAGAGCGCTATCAGCACAAGAAAATGAACGTATAAACGCAGAGCTTGAACGCGCTAATCAGCACCTAGAGGAGCGTGTTGTTGAACGCACTCGAACGCTCGAGAAAACCTTATCTGAACTTACCGAGATGCAAGAAAAACTTATTGAAGCAGAAAAAATGGCTTCATTGGGTAATCTGGTTGCTGGGATTGCACATGAAGTTAATACGCCAATAGGTATCGCGGTGACTGCAAACAGTTCGGCAAAAGACAAACTCTCTGAAGTTGATAAGCTTATACAGTCAAATACGTTAACTAAGGCTGCGCTGATAGAGAGTATTAATCATTTAAACGAATGTTTTAAAATATCATTCACTAATTTAGAGCGAGCAGCAAAATTAATCAGCGACTTTAAACAAACGGCAGTAGATCAATCTTCACTCGATTTATTAGAAACCAACATTAAAGACTACTTAGAAAACATTCTACATAGCTTAATGCCTTTAACCCGCAGTCATAACGTAACTGTAAATGTGAATTGTGTCGATGACTTTGAGTTGATCACAGTCCCTGGAGCTTTGAGTCAAATCATAATGAATTTGGTTAATAATAGTTGCGTTCATGGTTTTGTGGGACGCCAAGACAACCAAATAAACATATCGGTTAATATTGACGAAGCACAAGGTGTTTATTTGCTTTGCTACAAAGACAATGGCCATGGCATGGATACAGAAACTTTGCATAAAGTGTTTGAGCCCTTTTTTACTACGAAGCGCGGCTCAGGTGGAAGTGGATTAGGAATGTCAATCGTTTATAACCTTGCAACGCAAGCATTACAAGGTGAAGTGAGTGCTGCGAGTTCACCTTCTAATGGCATGACAGTTAATTTTAAACTGCCTATAAAACTCGCATAACTAATTAATATTTATACAAGTTGAGGGCTAAATAATCTGGTGACTGGGTAATAAAATTAAAAATTAATCAGTTTGCTTAGCGAGACATGATATATCGGTGCACTTGTTGTTTTTGCAAAACTGCTTTATACGTTTTTTCGAGTATAAATAATTAATGCTTAAAGGTGTAACCAATAGCGTCAGCCAAAACAATAATGAGCTTCTAAACGTTAACCCCACAAGCGAAGCAACTACCAGCCCAGTTAACATTAAAATAGGTAAATTGGCGATAAAAAAGTTAATGCTTAATTGTCTAGCAACATCAGGATTAATTGTTTTCATAAGGGCTACTCGCAGTAAAAAGACCTTTATAAAATGGACTGTTTTGTAAAATGAATCAAATCGTATTTTTCTATCGAATCAATCGATTTAAAACCATGTTCAAGATCTAGCTTTATTTATGTAGTGCTCCTATAGTTTTAAACAACAGGAACTTTTGAGTTATTAGTTATTCAAAACCAATAGAAATCTTTATTTATGATGATGCTAAGTAAACTAGCTTTCGTCGTATTTTAAGCTTATGAGGAGCAAGCAATGAGTAATGGAAAAACGGGCCAGTGCCCAGTAATGCATGGTAGTAACACTGTCACCGCTCAATCAAATACTGACTGGTGGCCAAACGCACTCAATTTCGACATTCTTCACCAACACGACAGCAAAACGAACCCTTACGGCAAAGATTTTAATTACGCTAAAGCATTCAAATCTCTTGATCTTGAAGCCGTTAAAACCGACTTAAAAAACTTAATGACCGAAAGCCAAGAATGGTGGCCAGCTGATTGGGGCCATTACGGTGGTTTAATGATCCGTATGGCGTGGCACTCAGCGGGTTCATACCGTTTAGAGGATGGACGCGGTGGCGGCGGTACAGGTAACCAACGCTTTGCACCATTAAATTCATGGCCAGACAACGCAAACTTAGACAAAGCACGTCGTTTACTTTGGCCAATTAAAAAGAAATACGGTAACAAGCTTTCTTGGGCCGATTTAATGATCCTAGCCGGTAATATGGCTTATGAGTCAATGGGTTTAAAAACCTTTGGTTTCGCGGGAGGCCGTGAAGATATCTGGCATCCTGAAAAAGACGTTTACTGGGGCGCTGAAAAAGAATGGCTAGCACCAAGTGACGAGCGTTACTCGAATGTTGAAAAACCAGATACCATGGAAAACCCATTAGCAGCGGTACAAATGGGCTTAATTTACGTAAACCCAGAAGGGGTGAATGGTAACCCTGATCCACTTAAAACAGCAGAACAAGTTCGCGAAACTTTTGCCCGTATGGCAATGGATGACGAAGAAACTGCCGCACTTACAGTTGGTGGTCATACCGTGGGTAAAACCCATGGTAATGGTAGCGAAGAAAACGTTGGCCCTGAGCCAGAAGCCGCGGATGTATTTGAACAAGGTCTTGGTTGGAACAACCACAACTCACGCGGTATTGGCCGCGATACCATGACCTCGGGCATCGAAGGCGCGTGGACTACTCATCCAACTAAGTGGGATAACGGTTATTGCTACTTATTGCTTAGCTACGAATGGGAACTTAAGAAGAGCCCTGCAGGTGCGTGGCAGTGGGAACCAATCGATATTAAAGAAGAAGACAAACCAGTTGATGTTGAAGATCCATCAATTCGTTTAAACCCCATCATGACCGACGCCGATATGGCGATGAAGATGGACCCAACCTATCGTAAAATTATCGAGCGATTTAACGATGATTTTGAATACTTTAGTGATGTGTTTGCACGCGCATGGTTCAAACTGACGCACCGTGACCTAGGCCCTAAATCACGTTATTTGGGTGCCGATGTACCAAGCGAAGATCTGATCTGGCAAGATCCGATCCCTGCGGTTGATTACACATTATCTGACAGCGAAATTAGCGAACTTAAAACCAAGCTACTTAACTGTGGTGTAAGCCAAGCAGATTTAATCGCAACAGCATGGGATAGCGCCCGTACTTACCGTGGCTCAGACCATCGCGGTGGTGCAAACGGTGCTCGTATTCGTTTAGCACCGCAAAAAGATTGGCAAGGTAACGAGCCAGAGCGTTTAGCTAAAGTATTAAGCGCACTGGAATCAGTGCAAGCGGGTTTAAGCAAACCAGTTAGCCTCGCCGATTTAATTGTACTTGGTGGGTCAGCAGCGGTTGAACAAGCAGCAAAAGCAGCGGGCGTTGACATCACCGTGCCATTTGCGCCGGGTCGTGGTGATGCCACAGACGAGATGACAGATGCAGACTCGTTCGACGTACTTGAGCCAATTCATGATGGTTTCCGTAACTGGTTGAAGAAAGATTACGCGGTATCAGCAGAAGAGCTAATGTTAGAGCGTACGCAATTAATGGGCTTAACAGCACCAGAAATGACCGCTCTTGTTGGTGGTATGCGTGTACTTGGCACTAACCACGGCGGCTCTAAGCATGGCGTGTTTACAGATAATGTAGGCACACTTAGCACCGACTTTTTCGTAAACCTAACCGATATGGCTTACACATGGAAGCCAACAAGTAAGGGTCTTTATGATATTGTTGAGCGCAGCACAGGTGCAACTAAATGGACAGCAACACGTGTTGATTTAGTGTTTGGTTCAAACTCAATCCTTCGCTCTTATGCAGAGTTTTACGCACAAGACGACAACAATGAACGTTTTGTAAAAGACTTTGTCGACGCATGGGTGAAAGTAATGAACGCCGACCGCTTCGACATTTAATTTAAAATTCCGTTAAGTACAAAGGCCACACAGTTTAACTGTGTGGCCTTTTTTATTTAGAGAAGTTAGCGAGTTACAAAGGGAAAGTGACGAGATGTAGGTGGCGTTTAAACGCCGAACAAGTAGCAGCGATTTCACATCGCGTCCTAGCGCCCAGACTCGCTGATGACACGGGATAAACCCGCTTCTACAAAGTAGGCGTGAAACTTGTTTCGCGCACCGCTGTAAGCTCCTTTATTTCTCAATCCCAAACCAATAGCTATTTTGAAAAATACTCTCTTTTAATTCTCTTTCGCTGTAAGCATACGTACTTTGCCAAAACAGGCGGTCAAAAAGGTATTTATTACCGTCTTTAGCAAGAATTTTGAAATTAAATAATGATGAATAGGCAACTTCTTGATTTGCTAATACTTCATCTTTACAACTAGCGTAATCAACTGCATTTGGGCACTGCGACATCATTGCAAAGCTAATGCTGTTATCAGCTTCTAATTGCCAATAGCTACTTGGTGTAAAGTCAGCTCTATTTTCAAGGCCATATTGGTCAGCATAATAGAAGCTGCCTTTACCATCATCATTTATATACCAGTATATTTTCTGGCTACTGCTGGTATAATTTTGACGTAAGTAGCTAAATAGATGCTTATAGTCATCGAGTGTGATGCTTGAATCATCCACTACTTCTATGAACTCATACCCCAAGCGAGCTTGGCGCTGCTCTTTATTACGCTCGCGTGCCATGATCATTTTGCCATCAGGCTGAGTGAAAAATTGTAAGCTCGTTTCTAGGCCATTACCCGTTACTTTAACGGTTTCGCCGTTATTGTCTAAGTTGTAATGCCATTTAAATGAGTCAGTACTTTTAGGTGTATTGAATGTGACCGTTGCTGTGTCGGCTGCAGTGATTGTAAAAAATGTGGGTACATAACGGAATGTTAAACCTTCGCCCGTATCGGAATTTTTATTATTTAAACGACCAGTATATGATTTACCTACTGTCAGCTCAGGAACTGTAACAGGGGTAAGTTTTCGAAGTGCGCTAATCGATGTTTTTTCTAGCAGAGCTTCAGCCAGTTCGGTTGATTCATTAATAATATTCTGTGCACTTTCATCTTTATAAGTTAAAACATGACGTAGTTTTAGCACTAAAAAGTCATCAAACTGAGCAATAACTTCTGCATCAATTAGATTAAGATCAAATGCGACATCTACTTCATGACCAAGGTTACTCAATTGCTTTGTGTTTTGAGTCGTAACTAATGTATCACTGTTAATTTTTAATGCTTTACCCTCTAACGTTGCCGAAAAGTCAGCATAAGTATACGACGTAGTGCTTCCTGAAGCCGTTGGAATATAGCTTGCTAGCGATACTTCAAAGTAACTTTCCTCGCCCGTTGTACTTAAATAATTAACAGAGTGGAACGAGCTTTGATCCACATCAGCGTAGTACTCAGAGCTAAACTCTGCATTTGATTTATAAAGGGTGACAACTTCGCCTTTATCGGTTGAAACATTAAATAGCTCAACACGAATAGCATCATCGCGCTTAGCCAACACTTCCATTTCAAGTAAGGCTTTTTGATTACACTCATGCAAGCAATCAATCGCTTGGGTATTTAACGCAATGACATCAGGGTTCGACCATTCAAAACGACTTAACTCACCATTTTGAGCGATTACACCTGCATCTTCACTAGCAAATACCAACCGTACACTGCCATCGCTTGATTGCCAGTTACCTATCACTTCGTTATTGCTAAGCTCAATAGGTTGCCATGCTGCACGGTTTTCAGCGACATTTACGGTTAAAGTGTATTGATTACTTGCCTTACCGTCAGACACTTCTACAGTAAAAGAATGGTTAGCTACTTCAAATAGGCTCGGCTCAGCATTAAAAGTCACTTGATTGCTGCTGGTCGTGACACTTAGCCACTGTGGCTTATCAATAATCGTGGTTGTCACACTGTCGTTTTGCTCATCTTTAATATCAACAACTAAGCTGGCTGATTCAAGTGCTTTGGTAGAGAGTGTGAGTGATCCAGATAGAGTAGGGGCGGTATTTTTTGTCGCTTCTGCATCTGGCTTTTTGTCTGTTGATGACCCGCCACCACAGGCTGTTAGAGCCAGAGTCAATGCCGATACGCTAAGTAGCTTATTCATTTACATCCTTTAAAATGTTGTTTTCTGTGTAAAAGAAATGCAAATTACCCAAATAAGGTAAGTCAGTCAAAGGTATTATGTAACTGAACGTAAACAAAAAGGGTGAGCAAACTTGCTCACCTATTTGAAGAGGGGGTTATTGCGCTTGTTGCGCGACATGATCCATATATTCGTCAAACGTGCCCTGAAAATCGATAAGCTGTTGATCTTTAATATCGATGATGCGAGTCGCTAATGACGATACAAACTCACGGTCGTGGCTCACAAAAATCAGCGTGCCTTGGTAATCTTTTAATGCGTTATTGAGTGCTTCAATGGCTTCCATATCCATGTGGTTGGTTGGCTCGTCCATAATGAGCACGTTGATGTCTTGCATCATGAGCTTACCAAACAATAGGCGGTTCTTTTCACCACCCGAGCAGTTACGTGCTTTTTTGTTAGCGTCGTCTGCGGTGAATAATAAACGGCCTAACATAGCACGTACCATTAAATCGTTGTGCTTCGCGGTGCGCCACTGCGACATCCAATCAAATAAAGTTAAGTCGTTATCAAAGTCTTTACTGCTGTCTTGCGGGCAATAACCAATGCTGGCATTTTCAGACCACTTAACCACACCTTCGTTACTTTGTAATTCATTCACTAGGCAACGTAATAGGGTAGTTTTACCAACACCGTTTTCACCAATAACCGCAAGCTTAGCGCCGGCTTCTAGTAATAAGTCACCACCGCTGAACAGGGTTTCACCCTCAAAACCATGACCTAGCTTAGTAAGCTCTAATGCTTGGCGATACATCTTTTTGCCTTCGTCAAAACGAAGTGATGGGCTAATACGGCTTGATGCTTTTACTTCATCAAGCTTAATTTTATCCATGCGCTTAGCACGAGAGCTGGCTAATTTTGCTTTTGATGCATTGGCACCAAAGCGATTTACGAACTCTTGTAGCTCGTCTATTTCAGCGCTCTTCTTTGCGTTTTCAGCAAGTAGTTGTTCGCGTTGCAAGCTTGAAGCTTCAATCCACTTTTCGTAGTTACCAGGGTAAATTCGTAGCTCACCGTAATCTATATCGGCCATATGTGTACATACCGAGTTTAAGAAGTGACGGTCGTGCGAGATAATAATCATCGTACACTTACGCTGGTTAAGCTCGTTAGCTAGCCAAGTAATGGTATGAATATCAAGGTTATTGGTTGGCTCATCAAGTAGCAAAATATCTGGGTTTGCAAACAGCGCTTGTGCTAAAAGCACACGTAGTTTCCAACCTGGCGCGACGTTTGCCATTAAGCCGTAATGAAACTCTTGCTCAATACCCGCTTGGATCAAAATTTCTTCTGCACGGCTTTCTGCTGTGTAGCCATCCATTTCGGCAAAAATGCTTTCAAGTTCAGCGACTTTCATGCCGTCTTCTTCACTCATTTCTGGCAGCGAATAGATACGGTCGCGCTCTTGTTTAACTTTCCAAAGTTCTGCATCACCCATGATCACCGCATCAACCACAGTGTATTGCTCAAACGCAAACTGATCTTGGCTTAGCGTACCTAGCTTTAAACCCGATGCAATCGACACATTGCCAGACGTTGGCACAAGAGCACCACTTAGAATTTTCATAAAGGTCGATTTGCCGCAGCCATTCGCGCCAATTAAACCATAGCGGTTACCGTTACCAAACTTAGCTGAAATGTTCTCAAACAGAGGCTCTGCACCAAATTGCATGGTGATATTAGCGGTTGAAATCAACGAATTATTCCTAGAAAAATACTGACAGGGTTATGGGCGCAGCAACTGCGAAAATAAACAAGCAATAGGGTAAATAATAGGCCGCGGATTATACAGTTCAGCCCCTAATAACGCTATTAAAAAGAAATGAAAGTTGTGATTTTACATCGCGTCCTAAAACCTAATGTTTCCCCGTAGGACTGGCTTTAGCCGGGAAATGACTAAGTTAGCGAGTTTCAAGTTACGAGGGGAAAGGTGCGAGTAACGAGATGTGAGGTAGCAGCGATTTCACATCGCGTCCTAGCGCCCATGTTTCATCCGTAGGCGTGAAACTTGTTTCGCGCGTCTGAGAGCTGAAGGTTGAAAGCTCATTATTTTTGGTTCGGCACTGAAGTACCTCCTACAAGACTTCCACAAACTGAACGAATTACGAAAAAAACCTGAAAATATATAAATATAGTTAATACTTTAGGGAAATCGGGCGATAATACTAAGTAATATGACAGCAAAGGTGGATTCAATGTCTGCAGGTATTTCTTTCAATAACTTGAGCATCACAAAAAAAATACACGCCATAACATGTATTGCCATTACGGCATTCGTGATCATAGTAGTAACCAATTTTATAGCCATGAATGACAACAAGATCTCGCTCGACGAGCTGGAAAAGTCATCATATCAGGTCGTTAAACTCACTTCAGCAAACGTTGCGCTACTCGAAAAACTAGATGAGTTATACACTCAAGCGGTAACATTTGGTGAGTCAGATTTAGTTGATAGTGCAGCGCAAACGTATAAAACGATTAATGAAAATCTACAAAATATAATCAGTATCAACGACAGCTACGTGCATGCCGATACCAAAAAACAATTAGAGCTTTATGCACAAACCTCGTCAAGCATAGCAACTTCAATGATCGACGGCACCGCTGACTTTAGTAAAATTCAGCAACAAGCACAGCAAAAAACGCAGCAGTATGAGGCCGTTCTAGCTGGCTTTAAACGAGCACAAACCCGCGCAGATGATCGCTTTTTTGAACTTGTACAAGCAACCAAAGCGCGTTCAGACAACGCACTACACTTAATGCTTGTAGTGTCTGTAGTATCACTTATTTTATTGGTGGTTACCTCAATTTGGATTGCCCGTGGGATTGGCTCATCAGCTAGCGCTGCGGCAGATAACTTACGCCTATTAGCAGACGGCAAAGGCTCTCTAAGCACACAACTTGAAGTACACGCTAAAGATGAAATCGGTCAAGTTTCGATTAACTTCAACGCGTTTATACAGCTGTTAAAAGCTGCTGTACTTGAGGTTATAGCGGTTTGTGAGCCATTAATGGAGAACTCAACACGACTTGTACAAGGCATGGAGCGTGCCGAGCGTGCCACAACTAAACAAACATCAGATGCTGAAATAGTTAAGCAATCAATGGAAGAAATGCGCCAGAGTGTCGCTGATATTTCTCATTCAGCAGCAAATGCATCACAAGCTGCGCAAACAGCCGAGCGAGAAGTTGAGCAAAGTCGAACGCAAATACAGCGTTCTGTGACAGAATCAAAAACACTAAGTGAAGAGATAAATCAAGCAGCATCAACTATTAATCAACTGGCCACTGACACCAAGAATGTGACGCAAATTTTAAACGTTATTACCTCGATTGCAGAACAAACTAACTTACTCGCGTTAAATGCTGCGATTGAAGCTGCACGTGCAGGTGAACAAGGCCGAGGCTTTGCGGTTGTAGCTGACGAAGTGCGTGAGCTTGCTTCAAGAACATCGCAGTCTACGAATGAAATCAGAGAGCTGCTTTCTACATTAACCACAGCAGCAAGCCATGCAGTAAATGCAATGAACTCAGCCCGAGATATGGCTACAAATAATGCAGAGGCCGCTGAAAATACAGGGCAATCGATTGATAAAATCTCTGAACAGATATTAGAAATTAACGGTATGAATTCGCAAATTGCCGCAGCTACCGAAGAGCAAACATCTGTTGCTAGTATGGTAGTTGATAACGTGACGAATATGCATATGTCGTTTGAAGAAACAATGGATTCATTATCGGCAGTACGTGATGTAGCGAAAAACCTTCATTACCTCTCTGATTCGTTACTAGACGCCACAGCTAAATTTAAAGTCGAGTAATTTTAGCGCATAAAAAACCAGGCATCGCCTGGTTTTTTATTAACCGTAGTAGAACTTAAAAAGTACCAACCACTTTAACTTTATCAGTTACTTTTGCTGCATCGATATAACCAATACCATCAGCATTACCTGCAACAAAGTCAATCACAGCTTGATCATTAGCTAGTTTCTCAGGTGGAGTACCTTTACCAGTAAACACCAGTTTTGACCAATAAGCATTTAGCTGGCTGCTCGATTTACCAACCACCTTATCGTTAAACTCATCGCTTACGCTGGTGCCATCTTGGTTTACTGGGTTTACTTTTGTGCCATCATCAAACGACTTTGCCTTACCAAGGTAAATCTTTTTGATCATACCTTCGTCAATAGCACTGCTATTTGCTGGGTTCACAATAACTGCAACGTCAGCAAGTACAGCGTGCGAGCATAGTGTTAGTGCTGTCGCGATTAACAATTTTTTCATTATGAACTCCAATTAAAAAACTAAATCAACAGCAACAGCAACAACGTCGGTTTCTGTATCTGAAATGTCATCTTTAAAGCGGCTGAAATCTACTTTTAAAGCAGCAGATGGGTGGAAGTCATAACGCGTACCAATGGTATACACGTTGCTTTTTGCTTTCACGCCCTCAAGCACTTGATTAATACCCGCATTTAAAGCTGGTACTGCAGGTAGCGCGTTGTAGCGGTTGCTATCGTGTTTGTCGTCATTATTTTCGTAAGTTAAGTGCACAATCCACTCATCCATACGGTAACCAACAGACGTGTAGTATTGAGTTTGTTTAGCAAGGGCGCTGTTTTCTACTTCAAACTCAGTGTATTCAGCATCAAATAAAATATCGTTGTAATCAATTGAAAAGCCCACAGCGAAGAAAGAGCCATCATCTTCGTTTACAGCAATATCATCGGCTTGATCAACAAAACCGGCTGCTCTAAGAGTCTGCTCAAGGCCATTAAGTGCAATACCTGCGTCAGTGTCATTTTCAATATCAATTGTTGTATCTGCAACAAAGTACGCAGCACGAGCGCTAAACCAGTCATAGCTCATTGTCCAATTGATACCAGCAATATCATTAAGCTCTGTATCGCCATTAACCGATACCACAGCAATGTTTCCATCGAAGCTACCGTAAATAACTTGAACGGTTGAATCCCAATCACCTAATTGTGTGTTGTGTAACAGGCTAAGACCTTCATACGTTGAAAACGGAAGGTTATAAACAGATTGCGGTGGACGAACCCAGCGGTAAGTGTAACCAACGTCTAAGAAGTCTGAATAACGGTAAAAAGGTACACGCATTTTACCAGCACTTACTTGAAGCTCATCGCTGAACTCATAAGTTAGATAAGCCCATTCGAACTCAGCATCAAAATCATCACTACCACGCGCCACAATTTGTGCCGTAGCGCTTAGCTTTTCTTGTAAGTCTGCTGAAAGCTGCAATGCAAACATACTTTCGTTTTTAAATGAAATATCGTCATCGTAGCCGTAAAGCGTTGCGTCGTCGTCAAGGGCTTTACCGCCAACAATAGAAGCAAAGCCGTTTATGCGAACCTCTGCCATTGTGTTTGCAGACACAAAAGCAGCACATAGAGCCAATGCAATAGGAAGTTTTTTCATTGTGTATCCCTAGTATTTAGTATGAAAATGTTGATTTCGCTTAATATTATAGTAGTGCGTAGCGAAATGGGCGACACAAGTTACATATAAATTGTAATTACATCAATGAATAAGTCGTTATTTTTCACAAAAACGGTACTAAAAGTGGATAAAGTTGCTAGATACAAGTGATAAGGGGAAAGAGGAAGTTAAAAGATGCGAGTCTGTAGCAGCGATTTCACATCGCGTCCTAGAGCCTAGAACCCTGACTAATGACGCGGGATAAACCCGCTGCTACACGTAGGCGCGAAACTTGTTTCGCGCGAGCAACATTAAAATGATAAAGCTTTGTCTAATGCGCCTTTGAAGCGATCAAAATCCTCGATGTGAGGTAAGTGGCCAATATCGTCTAATTCAATTAATTGCGATTTTGAGATCATACTTGCCGCGGCTTTGCCTAACTTATCGTAACGGCCAAGCTCATAGTCAATATTTGCTTTTTTCCAATTGCGGCCAGGGCCAGTCCTATCGCGTGTGCCTATAATTAATGACACTGGCATGCTTAACTGAGCAAACTCAGTTATTACAGGTTGCGTAAAAATCATATCGTAGGTTTTAGCATTAACCCATGCGACCTGCTTGTGATCAGGGCCTTGAATTTGACCACTGATAAAGTGGGTTAATTGCTCGTAAGTGTCATTCCATTTACCGTCATAATAGTTTTTCTTCTGGTAAGCAATAACCTTATCAGGTGTTTTAGCCAATTCATTTTTATAGAAAAAATCGGTGTCTTTGTATTGCACATAATTTAAATAGTTCTCTAAACCAAGTGGGTTTAGCAAAATAAGTTTACTAACTTGGCTAGAAAACATCAGGCTGTAACGACTTGCCAGCATGCCGCCCATTGAGTGACCAAGTACAATAGGGTTTTCAATATTTAAAGATGACACTAGCTGATGAGTGTTATTGGCTAATACAGCAAACGAAAATTGATAATCAGCAGGCTTTGACGATTTACCAAAACCAATTTGATCCGGTATCAATACGCCATAGCCTTTGCTATTAAGGTAGTTGGCAGTATTGGTCCAATAATGGCCATTAAAGTTTTTACCATGCATCAGTATAACGGTTGGCATGTTATTGCTTGGTTTAAGGTAAGAATAAGCCATTTTTAATGGCGTATTTTGTGATGAAAAATTAAAAAATTGAACGGGTAAGTCGTATTGATAATTGCTTAATTCAGCATCAAAACTAAGAGGCTGTTCTTTTGCGATTAAGTTAGCAGAAGAGCATAAAACAAGTGCTGAGATTAACAGTATGCGTAAAAACATCATTATCCTTTCTTAATATGCTTAAAGAATATTCAGCCTAGCATCCTAAATAAAAATTTATAATATAAATACGACTAAATACTAAAAGAAGTTAGCAAGTTTCAAGCATGGAATTCGTAGGACTGGCTTTAGCCGGGAATGGTTTAGGTTAGCAAGAATTCAACGAAAAAGAGTAAAGTTATGAGAAACCAGCGACTTTACATCGCGTCCTAGCGCTTAGCACCTAAAACCTAGATGATGACGCGAGATAAACCCGCTGCTACACGTAGGCGTGAAACTTGTTTCGCGCGTTTGAAGGTTGACAGCTCTTGCCTTGTCTAAATTCGATTCTCGTTATAACCACTTAACCCAACTTACTAAAGTCAACGTCTGGCAAGCTCTCAAACCCAGGGTGGGCGAAAAAATAGCCTTGCATTAAGCTAACACCAGCTTGGCGCAACCACTGGTATTCTTCAACTGTTTCAACGCCTTCTGCAAGAGCAACAATATTCAGCTCTTCAAACATGGCTATACAATGGTTAACAATAATTTGTCTTGCTTTGTGAAGGTGTATATCTCTAATTAAATTCATATCGAGTTTAATTATATTGCTCTGAAAATCAGCCAACAAATTTAATCCAGAATGACCTGACCCAAAGTCATCGGTCGCAGTAATAAACCCCAAAGATTGGTAATAATCAACTACACGTTTGATATGTGTAGTATCTTCAACTTTTTCAACCTCGGTAAACTCGAACATAATCTGTTCTACCGGAAAATCATATTGCTTAGCAGCTTCAAGTGTCGTTTTTATACAACGCTCAGGTTTATAAATTGCATTAGGTAAAATATTAATGCTCACGATTGAATCAATTTTCAGCTGGGCAGCAAGTGAAATAGCTTTAATACGGCAAAGTTGATCGAATGTGTAGCGATTCTCGTCGGTTACTTGCGAAATGACAGAATAAGCCGACTCATTATTAAGGCCTCTAACTAATGCTTCGTAGCCAAAAATATGTTTATCGGTGCAATCAACGATTGGCTGAAAAGCCATTGTAAAATCAAAACCAAGTGCTAAATGGTCTTCGCAATGTTTACAACCTGTTGGCTGACATTGAGTTTGCTCTTTGTGCATTTAGCACCTCTGAATGAAGTCTTAATAACTCAATAGTGCTAGTAAATTATCAATTGTGCAATGTTGTTGAGTCAAAAGTATAAAACTATAGAGAAAATATGTTGCTGCCGTTTTACATAGCGTCAAACAGGCATTTATTTACTGTAGGTTCTTTCTTCACAGAGAGAAGTGAACGAGAAAATAATGAGGTATAAAAACTTACTTCTCTGAAGCGCAGCGTCTCTTATCCTCTTTGTAAGTATCTGTTTTTCTCTGTGAAGCGCGAAGCGCCTCTATGTGCTCTGTGGTTCAAATATTCTTATGCACAATGAGAAGTTAATGAGAAAACAATGAGGGTTTATCGTATTTACTTTACGTATGTTTTCATAGACATATTAGATCTTCTCTAACCATAGAGGACATAGAGAACACAGAGGAAGACAAGGAGGTATTAAAGTGTACTTCTTTAAAGTGAAGTGTCTTGTGAGTATTTGTCTCTCTGTGCAGCGCAAAGCGCCTCGGTGCCCTCAGTGGTTCAAAACGTCACGCACAAAGATAAGTGAACGAGAGAATCATTAACTATTAGCAAAAATCATTTGCCACATAACATGTACCCATTTTATTTATTCTTCATTGACTCATTACAGTGATGAAGATAACCTCTAAATAAGGATGATTAGTTAGTATGGATACTACTTATGGCTTTAGAAATTAGAATTTGTATTGATTCAGTAACCGCTGAATTTGTGAAATGTAAAGAAGATAAAGAAGACAGCTTTACCAAAGACAATAACCATATAAAAAATCAAGTTATTACTTCAGGCACGCCATATATATGGCGAAGAGAATACTCTGACTCTTACACTCCGCCTACAAATGAACAGCAAAGTATAGTTCGTCAATTCGATTTATTGCCTGCGCAATCCCGCAGAAACATTGCATATATGCTTCGCGATTTTGGCAGTGAAACGCTTATGGCAATCTCTGATTTTCAAAACCAAGTTATGCCATTTTTGTCTGAAAATACACATGGAATAGTTGGGTCTGGAGCAACATCAATTCAGGCTCGTAGCTCAAAGTTCGCCACCTATGCCAACAAATATGAAGCCGCTTTAAGAGATATTCGTATGGCTCATAAATCAGGAATGCCCAAGTATCATATGGTTGCATTAGAACAAAAAGCATTCAGTATATTCAAAGAGCTGAACGGTCAGTTTCGTGCAGAATTGCAACGTTTTATGAGTGTAAACCGTGCAAGCCGTCGTGGCACGGTTTGGTCTAATCCGAATCGGGGAATCAATATAGCTAAATCAGCAAGGCATTCTGCCAAGCTCGATATAAATAGCACCGCTGAATTCAATAAAATTAAGCGGATTGAAAATACCGGACGCTGGCTTGGCAATGGCATGATTTTACTTGATGGTGCATTTAGAGCGAACAAAGTTTACAACGACTATAAAAACAATAAGGACTGGCAGCGAAGTTTATCTACAGAGTTAGCTAGTTTTGGGGCTTCAACATTTGCAGGTATCATAACAGCATCATCAGTCACCACGGCCCTATCTTCATTTCTAATGTTAACCCCATATGGATGGGTGGTTGCTTTAGGGGTTGGGTTAGGTGCTGGTTTTTTAATGAGCCTAGCGGTTAATACAAAAAGCAAAAAGCTAACAGAAAACATATATGATAGGCAGCCTTTGATGAAAGATTTGTTTTAATGTTGATACTCAACTCAATTCTATACTGCACCATTTTCTTCTTTTTCCTAATGATGATAATGACTGTTATATTCCCGAGAATATCAGTAAGGCATATTAATAATAGGATGCTAGAAAATGGGGCTTCCCCACCTAGTTGGGATAAAGGGCTTGGAGCAAGCGCTCCATTTTATGCACTTGCTATTTTTTTAAAAAGAGCTCGTAAGCCTACACCACTATTTGATGGTAGGTTTGTCGCCAAACATGCAAGGCCAATTGATAAGTTTCTCGCTTTTTTACATCTTCTTTCTACATTTGGCTTTATTCTTAGTATTTCAATTATGGTCTTATTAGAATATGTTTTGTTATAACTAACACCACAAGTTAGCAGCAAGCACACTTCTCATGCTAACGCCTGATGTTTGGGTTGTAGCTATAGGAACTGGCTTATATACAGAATTTAAATCATCGTTTTTTGTGAACGAAAAAGTGAAGTCGCTAACTGAAAAAATTTATGACAGAGAGCCGTTATTATAATGCCTAGTATAGATAAGTTTGCTCTGGCAAGTATGTTCATCTTTATGGCTTTAGCGTTTATTTTTGTGGTCTTATTTGCACGCATTTCTATCAAACACATAAATAAAAAAATGCTAAAAGATAATATTACCCCTCCGCTTTGGGACAAAGGTGTTGGCGCTAGCGCCCCTTTTTACGCTATGGCAATATTTTTTAAACGCTCGCGATTACCCACACCTCTTTTTGATGGCCGTTTTATAGCAAAACATGCAAGGCCGGTAGATAAAGTTTTAGCATTCTTGCACCTTTTCACAGTGGCAGGGCTCACAATCAGTGTGTTTACAGCCATGTATTTAGATACAGTCTAAATAAAAGAGAACTTGCGAAATGGGTTTTAAAATCTTTATTTTCTACTCCCTACTCGTATTTACAGTAGTTACTTTTGCTTCAGGCGTGCTGTTTTATAGAGTATCAGTTAAGTATATAGATAAGCATATGGAAAAAGATGGAGTATCTCCGCCTGGTTGGGATAAAGGCATCGGCGCAAGCGTTTCGTTTTATATATTTGCTATGTTTTTTGAACGTTCTCGTATACCGACGCCTATGTTTGACGGCCGTTTTGTCGCAAAGTACACAAGAACATTAGATAAAATTATTGGTGCAATCCATTTGGTTTCTATTATCGGAGCTGTACTCAGCCTATGTATAATAACTTTTTTAAAGCATAGCTAGATCTACGCGTTTATTTACTAAAATATAAGTAACCGGGTGAAGTATATTAAAAAATTTTTATACTCAACTCAATTCTATACTGCACCATTTTCTTCTTTTTCCTAATGATGATAATGACTATATTCTCGAGAATATCAGTAAGGAATATTAATAATAAAATGCCAGAAAATGGGGCTACCCACCTAGTTGGGATAAAGGGCTTGGAACAAGCACTCCTTTTTATGCACTTGCTATTTTTTTAAAATAGCTCGTCAGCCTACACTACTGTTTGATGGTAGGTTTGTCTCCAAATATGTAAGGGCAATTGATAAATATCTCGTTTTTTGCATCATCTCTCTACATTTGGCTTTATCGCAATGTTAAGTGGAATAAAAAGACTCAAGTACATCGAAGTTTAACTTTTCATCATTTTGGTAAATCCAAATGATAAGTAACGATCTACTTTCGTAAATCGTTACTTACTATAATGGCTAGCTAATTACTAATTTATGGGCTTAATTAATAAGCGCCCTCACTGTAAGTTAATTCGTAGCTGTGGCTATAAATTTCTAAAATATTGCCAAACGGGTCTTCCATATAAATCATGCGGTATGGTTTTTCACCTGGGTAATAATAACGTGGTTTTTCCATACGTTTCTTACCACCTGCAGCAACAATGCGTTCTGCAAGCTCTTCAACATTAGGATCTTGAACACAAAAGTGGAAAATACCTGTTTTCCAATACTCAAAGTTATCTTCTGGATTTTGTTGGTTTTTAAACTCAAAAATCTCAACCCCAATTCGATCACCCGTTGATAAGTGAGCAATTCGGAACTTATCCCAGTTAGCACCAAAAACATCAGTACACATCTGGCCAATAGGGCTATCATCTTCGGTAATTTCCGTTGGCTCCATAATAAGATACCAGCCTAATACTTCGGTATAAAACTTAACGGCCGCATCAAGATCCGGAACAGAAATACCAATATGCGAAAAAGTACGTGGGTATGTATTACTCATAATTAACTCTCCTAAATAAGAATGAGTTTATAGTTTACGAGTGCCTAGGTATTAAGTTAAATTATCATTTAACATTCAAATAAGTATATTTTGTTATGATAAATCCGGTTTGGTTAAAAACATTTTGTGAACTAGTCGAAGTCAATCACTTTACAAAAACAGCTGAGCGACTGTTTATGACCCAATCAGGCGTAAGCCAGCATATTAAAAAGCTAGAACAGCAAGTTGGAGCTTTATTGCTAGAGCGACACGGCAAACAATTTACACTTACTCCGCAGGGCCAAAGCTTATACAACAGAGGTAACCAGTTACTAAAAGAATGGCAATTTTTGGAGCAACAAATAAAAAATGATTCACCTTTTGAAGGCCGCGTAAAAATACAATCGCCGGGAAGTTGTGGGCTTAAGTTTTATAACGAATTGTTAAGCTTGCAATCAAAGCACCCAAAACTTTTTATAGAATATGCGTTTGCGCCTAATTCGGGGGTCGAAAAGGCCATAGCGAGTCATCAAATAGACATTGGTTTTATGAGCCAAGCACCTACAATGCTTGAGGTTACAGGGCACAAAATCGCTAATGAACCCTTGTTATTGATAACGCCAGCCCAGTTCAAAACTATAGATTGGCAGCAACTTTGCCAATTAGGTTTTATTAATCACCCAGATGGAAAACATCATGCACAACAGTTATTAAGTGCGAACTTTGCAGAGTTTGAATCAATAGCTCAGTTTGAGTGCAGTGGTTTTTCGAATCAAATCAACTTAATTCTAGAGCCAGTAAGTTTAGGGCTTGGCTTCACTGTACTCCCTGCTCATGCTGTTAGTGCGTTTCATAATCAAGAAAAAATACACGTGCACACACTAACGCACCCCGTTTGTGAAGATATATATGCATGCCATCATCGCAATAGGCCATTAGCCAAGCGAATGAAAACAGTTATAAATGAAATAAAAAGCCTTTAATCAAGCGATACTAAAATTGATCATCTTTTTTATTCTCGCACCTCGTAACTATGATCTCCTATTTCTCTCCAACTAACTTCTAATGCCTACTATAAAACCCTTGTTTTTAGCACCTAAAATCACATTTCATTCTTTGCGTTACCTTGCTTTAATGGTATTTTAGCGCCAAGCAATCTTGCCCCTATAAAGGAAGTAAAATGGCATCCAAAACCGTCGAATACTACAACCAAAATGCGCAAGCATTTGTCGATGCCACACTCGATGTAGACCTCAATGAACTTTACGACGAATTCTTACCGCTGATCCCAAAAAAAGGCGCTTTACTCGATGCCGGTTGTGGCTCTGGCCGCGACGCTTTCATCTTTAAAGAGCGTGGTTATAGCGTAGATGCATTCGATATCAGCCCAGCTATGGCAAAGCTGGCGTCAGAATACTTAAACCAAGATGTAGCAGTAAGCAGTTTTCTAGAGCTAAACGACGTTGCTAAATACGACGGCATTTGGTGCTGCGCAAGCCTTATTCACGTAGCAAAAAATGACTTAACCGACGCATTCAATAACCTTGCCCGTGCATTAAAGCCACAAGGCATTGTGTATGTATCGTTTAAATACGGCGACGGCGAGCGCGAACACAACGGTCGCGAATTTACTGACCTAAACGAACAAGCTCTTGAGAGCATTATTAAAGGCACAGACCTATTTATCCTCAAGTCATGGCAAAGCGCCGACCAACGCCCAGAGCGCGCCACAGAAACATGGCTAAACGCCATTTTGCATAGAAGAACGATATAGTAGTCTGGCTGTGTAATCGAAGTTCAAATAACAAAAAAGGTCGGCAATTGCCGACCTTTTAGCTTTAGTAATTAAACTCTTTTGCATCAAGTTCACTTCTGCGTTCTTGCAGCGTTAATTGATGCTTTTTTGAATTCCATTTATTGTTTCTTGGGTTTGAGCTAAGTGCCGAAGAAGTGCACTTTGCAGTGTTAGCATAAAAACCAATTTTGTTTTCAAGTGCAAAACGCCAATCGTTTTTGCTATGACCAAAGTAAGTTTGGTTTACAACTTTATTTTTTAATCTAGCGTAATGATGACGCCTTAATGAGCGCGATTTTTTCATATTTTATCTCCACGTTGGAAGTGGCTACTGCTTCCAGTAACCGCATAATCGGGAGATGAAATTCAATATTAGGTAATTGCATAGAGCTTGATATCCTTAAAAGCTCAATAACACGTGGTTATTTTTAAAAATTGTTGAAGTTTTTTGATAGTTCTTTAGCCTGATAAAACAAAACTTGAAAACTGATTGTACCCTCTTAGAATGCATTTCTGCACTAAAATCCTCTTAGATAAATTAGAGTTATTATTTCATTCATCGAAAAAACCTATATTTTTCATGGTTATTCATGCTAGATTGTTCCTAAACTTAATGCTGACTTAACAGCTCGCCATTTAGTATCAAGAAATAACCATGGAGCGGTTTATTCATTTTAAGCCGCAGTAACAGGATTTAGTTTATGCGCTTAAAAGAAGCACTCAGCGTTTTATCAAAGTCTGCAGTAAAGGCATAGTTTGGATATGGCTATGCAACAACAGCTCGACTTTATCGCATATATTCAACGTATGTTGGTGGATGGGGACTTCAGTGCCACTTATAAGTTTGCCCTTTTGCATGCGTTAGCTGATATAAGTATTGAGAAACAGCAATTAGATCCGAATTCGCAATTACAAATAACTTTTGACGAATTAGTCGAAAAGTTTATTACGTTGTATTGGCATCAAGCATCTCCATTTGGTGCCATTGGTAATAATAGAGACCAGCTACTTTTACAAAATACCAACTCCAAAAAACAAGCCAAAATAATCACTACACTGCACGATGCAAAATTAAACAACATTAATTCAGTTAGCCAATTAAAAAGGTGCAGTGATTGGAAAAACATACGCAGAACAACGTTACAAACCATTAAAGATGGACCGCTATGGTTATTACAAAAGCTAAATGGCAAGGAAGAGTGCTTCTTATACCCTCATGTTAAAGGGCTGCAATACATCACCTTAAATGCAGGTATTGCTAGTTGCTTTAGGCGCTTTTACGATTTAGTTGTCTATTTAGCTAAAAATGCATGGCTACAAAAAATCCAAAGCATTAAATATAACCAAGCGCTAATCGGCCCACAGAGCCAACTTCATGACTTTTTATTTGGCTTTGATCGTAATGCACTCAATAAAGCAAAACCTGTATTAATAGAACTACAACGTGGTCACTGTTTTTATTGTCAAAAGGCATTAAACAGCAAAACTGAGGTTGATCACTTTATTCCGTTTACGCGTTACGCCAATGATCTCGGCCACAACTTTGTGGCAGCTCATAGTAAATGCAATAACAGTAAACGCGATTTTCTAGCCGCGCAAGAGCACCGCGAGCGTTGGCAAGAGCAAAACCTAGTTGTTCATAATCAGCATATAACAAATGAGTTAAGCGATTATTTTAATTGTGACGCTGAAAAGTCACGCTCGGTAAGCGATTGGGCCTATCAGGTTGCTCAGGCTAACAGCGCCAAATTATGGGCAGACATAAATAGTTTTGAGTTTGCAGAAGGTGTTGTTTACCAACAACAAAATAATGAGCTTGGTTTAGTGGCGGAAGAAAAGCCAATGTATAACGTGTAGATAGTGAAGTTTAACGTATATACCGATAGTTTACGTGCAGGATTCCAAGGGATTAAAAACCCATATTTAGGTTTTATCGCGTTGGCGATGGCAACCAAAGAGAGGCTGCCGCCGGCCTCTCTCTGGACTCTCTCGGCGCACCCGAGGATCACACTTGATCTTCAACTTGCGTTAATGATGTGAACGTAAACAGCGTAAATAGGCCATCCATGGCCAAACTACGCTTTGTACAGCATCCATGCTGTAAATTACTCATCATTAACTTAGTTTCAGGTGTGATCACGGGGGAATTGGAGTGTGCTGGTAGGTTGGTATTCATAGGAAAAGGTTTTGACTATATCTAGTTTGTATAAAAGAGTAACTTTAATATGACTAACGCATCATCTAAAAGCATTTTGCACGATGCTACACCCTCTTGGAATGGCTATAACTACCAAGGAAAAGTAGGCCTCTATGTTTCTTTAACTAATATTATCAAAGAAGCTCGAATAGGAATTGGTTTACCTACTTTCGATACTTTCTTAGATGAACACCATATTGAGTATGAATGGATAGAAGATTTTGCCATCAAAAGAGGTGACGAATATTTGTCTCTTCACCAAGTTAAGCATAAAGGCGAAAATAAATTTAAAGATCATGTAGAAGCAATCGCAACAATTTTATACAGAAAGAAAGGTATCCTGCCAGATACTGACATATTTAAATACTTCAACTTTAAAAGTAAAAAAGAAGGTGATACGGCAACAGCGAAAGAAAAGCTTAAAACAGAAATAAGTACTCATAAACTTATTGATGAGCAGGGGTTATTAAACAGTAACTGGAGAGATAATGTTAAATTTGTAGATATTAAGTACCGAAGCAATATTACAAAATGCTTTACCGATTTTGAAGCGCTCTCACAGAAAGCGTTCAGGACTTCAACCACTTATTTCCATACAGCTGATGAAGTTGCACCTCCCTTGGAAAATATAACCAATATTGCAAGTATACCAAGCCATTTAGTTCCAAATTTAGCTAAGCCAAAAAGTCTTTCCTGCCAAAAGGTTTTTCTCAGCTTTGATAAACCTATTGTATATAATCTTGCTCTATCTGATGATGCACTGAACTCAGAGCTAGACACACTAATCAAGGAACTCTTAGCGTTATTGCACACCGGAACAACTTTTCTTGATAAAGATATCAAATTATATAAAACAGCATTGTGTTCACTTGTTGATCAGAATTTAATGTTAAGGCACCAGCACATTAGAGATAAGAAAGATCATCATATTCCTTACTTGCAGAAAACTAAACCAAGTATTTCTTTTAAGGTTATTGTACAAAAGCTAAAAAGTACTTATAGAGATCAAGATGATTCATATTGGAATTTAGTGTGTCGTGAAAACTTTGAAAAGGCTTATAAAGAGCAAATTGAAGACACTCACAAGTTGTTAGCAAACTCAGTTATTGATGATAAGAAATACCAATATTATATGGTACGGTTGGAGTCTGTTCGCCAAAATGTAATTCAACATTATTTCCCTGATGACTGTGCAGGTTTTTTGCGGCGCATATACCCTCACGTTTATCAAGGCCCGTCGAAACAACAGTATTATTCTCAAATTTCAGAGCCAAATAAAATTAAAAGTGTTTTTTTTAACTTTATTAAAAAAGTTGAAAAACCATCTGGTAAATTAACACTAAAATGCAAAAAAAAGGTTTTTGAGTATCAGCCCAGTTGTATTAATTTCAATGAAGCTGACCCTGAAGTTAAGTATATTGAGATTGAGAGAGCAAAAAAAGGGTTGGTCGATAATCAAGGTGATAAATCAAATGTTTTTAATAATGTAGATTATATCGTCGTCAATTCAACAGGTGAAAATGATGAAATTTTAGCTGGAATAGAAAAAATAACAGAAGTTGAAAGCTATGATGAAAATAGCTTAGATACAAAAGAGTCAGATAAAATCACTCAGCAAAAAGAAATTAGTTTTATAGATAGCAGAAAAGCGTTAGGAGAAATAAATGGATGATCTAATCGAGAAGATTTTTATAGAATCTCAACTCTCCTTAGTAAAAGTTAAATATATTGAAAAGGATTATGATTTTACAGCGTTTGTATACATTGGTAAAAATTTACAAAGTGATTACTTTGTTTATGTTCATTTACCGGAAAGGGTTTTGGCTCACGTTACGAATGATATTCAAATAAAGTTACTCTCTTTAATTAAAAACAATACTGATAAATTTGAGAAATTGACAGATGAAGGTGTAGAGATATCATCTGCATTTGATAAAAATGCTACTTTGATAATTTTTACTGCACATAAAGCTAGTACAAAGAAGGATGTACTAAAAAAATCTATTTCAATTGAAGAGGATCCATACTTTTTCAAGAAGCAAGTTTTATTGTTGTCTGTTGAAGAACTTAAAATAATTAAAAACTCTTTTAATAGTAAGGAAGGGAGTTATATTTCTTTTATTCAAAGTGTAATTTCTGATTCTGAAAGGTTTAATGAATTTACAAAAGCTAACCAATTAAAATTGACTGAAAGAGAAATTGAATATTTATTTGTAGCAAAGCTTTATGAAAAAATCCCTTTCTTGTCATTAATAGTTACGCCTTCTAATCAAGAGATATTACAGAAGAATATAGATAATAAGTTAACCGAAAAACAGTTAAGAGAATGTGAGAAGCTGCTAGAACTCGATATAAATGATCTTGAAAGCTGGCTTACTGAACTTGTAAAGGAAGATGAAACAAATGATTAAGCTAGGAAGGATGCTAATTGAGAACTTTAAATCTTTTAAAGAACCAGTTGAGTTTGATTTCACTGGTAATGATCTAGTTCTTTTTGATGGTCCAAATGGTTTTGGGAAAACAACAATATTTGATGCTATCGAACTGTGTTTTACGGGGAAAATATCTCGAGTTAAGCATACTGATACAAAGAATAAAGAAGATCATATTCTTAAGGGAGATAATTCTAAGCCAACGACTGTTCAGTTAGAGCTTTTAAATGATACAAGTACTTTACTTGTGGTCGGTATTCATATACCCGCCAATATTTCAGGCGAAGCGGGTAGGGTAGCAAAATATCAAAATGCTATTGAGCGTTTTGAAACTAATGTGTGGCAGGATGAAACTGTTTTTCGTGATTTAAGTAAAAATAAGCTGGATGAAAGCAAATTAAATAATTTATTAAAGAATGAAAAACTAGATAAAACATTTACTTTGTTTAATTACATCCAACAAGAAGAAACTTGCCACTTCTTAAAACTTGATGAAAGCAAACGCCACCAAGAAATAAGTTATCTATTCGGTACAATAGAAGAAAAAAATAAAGCCGACCAATTAGATATGCTTTCAGCCAAACTGAAGAAAAAAATAGATGATTACTACACCCCGTTAATCAATAAAGAAGAAGAAGAATTAGCACAGTTATCAAAACCGACTACTGAGGATGAAGATTCAGTAAGCACACTAAGTAGTGGGAAAATTGCTATATTTAGTGACTTAACATCTAGCACTGTAGAGCAGCTTGAAGTTTATAGAGATAGCTTAGAAAGTGTTGAGTGGCTAATAAAAAATAATTCTGATTATGAAAAGCTAAAATTTAATTACTTTTTACATAAAATGACAACAGAGCGAATTGACCAACTTCAGAATTATTTAAAAGTTGGCTTGTTTGAAAATTATGAAGATTTAGAAAAAAAGCTTAATAAACACAGTCTTACTTGGATAAAATCTAAGAGAAAAGCTGATAGCTATAGTAAGTTAATTACATTATTTGATGATAAACCAAATAGCCTCAGCGAAGATATTTTAAATATTTACAAAGAAAAATTTCCTTCAAGCTATGATGTGTTCACAACTGATATAGCTTTATTTTTAAGTTTGACGAAGACAAATAGTTCGCTAGGCTCTTTACTCATTAAAATCGATGACAGTAGAAAGAATCTTTTATCTCACTATAAAGAACATATTGGCTATGATGAAGAAAAGCAATGCCAAAATATACCTTGCCCATTATGTGGGGATATTAAGCCAACAGGACAAGCTTTACTTATTGAATATGAAAAACAATCGAAATTCTTCTCTGGACAGTTAGGAGATAATGATAAGGCACTTAAGATTGTAACCGAAAAACTAATAACAGGCCTTATTAAACCTTCTATTAGAAAAATGAAAAACTATCTCTTTAAATATAAAGATTATTTAAACTTTGATTTAATAAATGTGAATAATAATAAGAGCATAGGAGAATCTGACTTCAATGACATGATGAAAGTCAGAACGTGGCTTGAATACAATGTTGGGGATTGTACCCCATTTATTGATAAAAAGTTATTGGAAGTTAATGAAGATTATCACGAAAAAAAAGAGCTACTTATTACTTTTATAAATAGCCACAAAAAGCAACTTTCTAATGAACCGCTAAAAGAGTATGAGCAATTAAAACAGGATCTAAAAACGTTGGGTTTAGTTTTTGATGACGCTGAAAAATTGACTATTGACTTGAATGATATTCGTAGAGACTCATCACTATTGACGCGATTGATTTTGCAGCAAAGATCTTCAACCTATAAAGTAAAAAGTTTAAAAATATCTCAGCTAAAAGAGGAGTTAAAAAAGTTAAAGCTAAAGAGGGATGAAATAAAGGAAATCAGTAAGGTCTATAAAGATGAAATTAAAGCTTATGAAAAAGATGTTGCAAAACATATTGCAATACCGCTTTTTGTATATAGCTCTAAAATACTACAGTCTCGCCCAGAGGGGAGCGGTATATTTTTAATTACGCCGACTAAAGGAAGCGAAAAAGGCTTTATGAAGTTCAGTGCTACACCTAGTGATAGTCATGATGCATGGAATACAATGAGTTCGGGGCAGCTTGCTGGTGTTGTTATCTCATTTATGCTAGCAATGAATAAGGTTTACCCTTCTAAGTTATCAACTATATTGATTGATGATCCAGTGCAAACTATGGACGAAGTGAACATGGCTTCTTTTGTCCAAATGATGCGATATGAGTTCTCAGATCTTCAAATCATTTTATCAACACATGAAAGTAAAGTGGCTAATTATTTCCATTATAAGTATAGTCAGGCGAATTTAAAGTCATTGCCGATTAATATGAAAAATAAGAGGCTAGAATATATAAGTTAGTTTTAATTTTTAGATTAAAATATCTGATTGAATTTTAATAGATATTTTAATCTTTAATTTTACTATCTATTTTTCCAGCCAATACCAGTAACTATGCCCATGCCAACTGCAAGAACATGAGTTAAAATTTTTAAAGCTGTATTACTATCATCTTTAACAAAAATTAGTCCAAAGATTAAAGTAATTATGAATATCAAGATAACAACTAGAAGCCAAAAACCGTGGCTAAAGCGTTTTTGATCTAAGACCATGCTTTTAAGTTCACGTTCGTGCTTTAATTCAATATTTTTATCATATGACTTCACCCCTTCGAAAAGAACACCTGTAATCATTTCTAGATTTTCATTATTCTTTTTTACAACTCCATATGTACTTTCTTCATCATTAGTTAAATTATCGAAGTGATTTTCTAGTTTTTCTTCAAGCTCTTTAATTGACATATTTTTCCTTAATTTTATCTATTAACCAATAACTTACTGTTTCATAAATATTTCACTAGGCATAAGTTCGGTTAGCTCTTAGGTTATATTCAGTGTTGAGTGCAGGTGTGAGTTATTTCTATAACTTTATTATGCTTTAGTTGTTCCATTTTTTGCTAATAATATATTTTCACAGGCAAAAGTGTTGCATTGTAAATGCCAACCTGTTCCATAAACCACTCCCTGTTATTTACAGCCAGTTTACTGAAATAGCTAATGAAAACAAGAAATAACTCATTGTTCAGTTGCAGGAGATTGCTGAGGTTTTCCCCGTGTTCACACCCGAAATTGAATTAATTATGAGTAATTTACAGCATGGATGCTGTAAAAAGCGTAGCTTGGCCACGGGTGAGAAGCGAAGCTTTAAACGAGAGGATATGGATATCCGAACTGGGGTGCGTACAGGGATGTGTAAGTTGTGCCTATCTACGCTGTTTACGTTCATTTAATTAATTCAAATTGAAGGAACAGTGTGAACCTCGGGGCGCCGAGAGATTCCAAAGAGAAGTCGGCGTTTAGTTCTCTTTGGTTGCCGTCGCCAACGCGACATACCTAAATAAATCGTTAAAAGGTCACTTTTTCCTCGCCCTAATTTTGGTACAATGTGGCTTACCAAATTACACAGATGTAATGTTATGAATAAATGGATTTTATTACTCGCTACTTTGCTTGCGAGTTTCAACACGGTTGCTGATGAGCAATATTCAAAAAGTCGCTGCGATAACATTGAGGCTGAGCGCGAGGGCATTCGTAAAAGAATGAATCGTAGCTACACGGCTAAGCAAGGTGAACGGTGGAATCAACGTTTAGATGAGCTTTTTACGCTGCTGGCTAGACACTGCAAACACCCAAAAAGAAGTTCTGGTAATGGCGGTAATTATACGTATCGCTCGAACCCTACCGCACTTTTAAACACCAAAGTACATAACTCTACTGTGTATTCAAATTCATATAATGACGATAAAAAGCGCCAAGCTTGGGGGCAATTTTATGAATTACCAAAACGTTGTAGAGCGAAGAAAATTCAGCAAGCTGATTTTGTATGGTGTAGCGAAAATAAAGCTGAGCAAAAGGCGCTATTTGAATCTGCTTGGAGCGGTAATTCAAAAGCAAGCCATAAAGATATTGTTATTACAGTAAAGCCAACTATTACAGAAATTAATGCAAATAAAACCACAAGCCAAGTTGCAATAAAAAGCCCGATAATCGAAGCACCCGTTAAACAAGCTTCAATTCCTTTAAATGAGAGTGTTGGTCCGCAAGTGACAAAGTTGAATGATCTTAAAATTTGGCAATTAGCCTTGGCAGGCATTGCGGCCATGTTGTTTGTGTTTGGTCTTTATCGTTGGTTTAAAGATTGAGTTATTTGACGGGCTAAAGCCCGACCTACGATGTAGGTCGCCATTTATGGCGACAGAGTGGTAGGGTTTTGAAACGCGATATGAAATCGCTGCTACAAGTTTATTTATAAACCTTATTATTGAGTTGTTTGACGGGCTAAAGCCCGACCTACGATGCCTCGCAACTACAGTTTCAACACCTCTCCTTGTAAACTCGGTGAGTTTGCAATACTGGTTTGGAGTTGTTCTATCAACAACTGGGCATTTGTTGATGGCGTGCGTGAATGTGGCCAGAGGGCGTAAATTGGCCTTGCGGGAATATCGTGGGGGGAGTCGATATAACTAAAGTTGCTGGTGTCGTCTATACAGCAAATTTCGCTCATCGGCAGTAAGCCAATGCCATAGCCTGCTTCAACCATTCTTCTGGCGATTGTAATATCAAAACAAAAGCTTGTATGTTCATACTCGGTTTTTAGTTTGTTAAGTAAGCCGCTGGGGAGTTGTGACTCTGAATAGGGCAATATCAACCTTGATGCTGGCGCATCTTTCTTTTTAATTAGCTTAATTGCGATCATGCCTAGGCGCTTTTGAAAATAGCTAGAGTCTTGTTGTTCGCCGATGCGAATAGCTAAGTCAAAACGTTTTTGGCTTAGTTGGCTGTTGGCATTACTTGGGTAAATGTGGAGGTTTAGCGCAGGGTTTTCCATCGCAAACTGATTAACTGCCCCCATCAGTGGGCCCGCAATGATGTTTTGTGGGCACAAAAGGTAAAACTCTTTAGCGGTGGGGGAGTCATTTAGTTGCTCAAGCTGGCTGTTAAGAGCAAGCACCTGCTCGCCTAATTCGTTATAAAGAGATTCGCCTTTGGCGGTTAACACAATGCCGCGGGCTGTGCGTTGCAGTAATGGCTCGGCGAGTTTTTCTTCTAATGCCTGAATGCGCCTTGATAGGGTTGATAGATTCAGTCCTAAATCTTTTGCTGTTTGGCTCATGCTTTTACGGCGCGCTATTTCAATAAATAAATGCAGATCATCCAGCATACGACTCCCTCAATCTTAGTTTGCATTTTCGTGACTGTTGCCACTTGGCCTGTGCAAATATAGTAACGCCAAGGAGGACATATGAAAATTCATTTTACTTTTACTGCGGCATTTTCGTTTTTAATGTCGTTTTTACTTTCGGCATGGGTCACTTATGTCAACTTAGGGCTGAGCGATACATTTTTTCTAAGTTGGATGAAGGCGTTTGCTAATGCATGGCCTGCTGCGTTTGTGGTGGCTTTTACGGTTGCCCCGCCAATTAGGGCATTGGTTTTAAAGTTATATAGTAAGGAGTCAGTATGATTAATATCGTGGCAAAAATTACCCCAAAGGCAGCATTATTTGATGACTGTAAAGGGCGTTTACAGGGCATATTAGCAGCCACTCGCGCAGAACCTGGTTGTAATCGTTTTGAGTTGTTTGCGAGCAAAGAGCAGCGTTGTTTGTTTTTAGTTGAGCAGTTTGAATCGCAAGCCGCCCTTGATGAGCATTATGCTCAGCCTTATACCCAAGCGGTGTTCGCATTTTATGAAAATGCGTTGGCAGAGCCAGTTGAGGTAGAGAAAGTGGAGGAGCTTTAGATTTTATTTGCACAAAGAGGATTAAGAGGCGCTGCGCTTTAGAGAAGAACATTAATTGGCTGTATCTCATTGTCTTCTCATTCACTTCTCTTTGTGAATAAAAATATTTGAACTTTAGGGAGCACCGAAGCGCTTCGCGCTGCATAGAGAAACCCATTTAAACCTTTCAAATTTCATACTCTCAAAGTACAAAACAAGTTTCACGCCGACAGGTAAAAAACTAGGCTACTGGGAAGTACTGCTATTCGTAGACTAGTTTACAAAGTTGAAATGGTTACAGCATATGCAGAATTTGTTTGGCTTTTTCGCTGGTTAAACACGCGGCCATTGGGCGTTTTGCAAACAGTTTGGCTGAGACTGTTTGTTCTTTGCCCATTTATTGGTTATGCAGCTGTTTAAAGTGTGGTTACTTGAGCAATATGCATTGGATGATAAACAGTTTTACTTTGGCAAGAATTAATATTCAGATTTGTTATTGCTCTTTCACTTTGTGAGAACATAAATCGAACTAGCAATTTATCAGTCTTTCAGGTGAATTTAGCGCAGATTTGTTGCAGTTTTATTTGAAGCTGTTAGTCTGTACCTCTAAATTTTACAGTGACGTAAATTCATGTTTAAACGGACTTTAATGCTTACAGTGCTATTGCTAGTAGCTGTATCTACACGGGCGAAAGAGCCAATCCTTTCTAATGAGTGCAAAAGTATTCAAACTGAGCGCGCTGAATTGCAATCTGCGTTAAGAAAGTCTCATGTACTTGATAAAATAGAAATTTATAAACAGCAAATTCAGAACTTATCTGCTCGATTTGCTGAAACATGTTTTACCAATGAACAAATAGCTGACCGTAAAGCTGCGCTTTTTAATCCTGATATTAGTTTACTTGAAAACCAACTAGCTAAACCGTTGTCTCAAAAAGCTTATTTAGAAAAACAAGCTGCGTGGCAACGTTTTTACGTGATGCCAACACGCTGCTTTAATCAGCCTCTTGAGCTTAAATATCTAGATTGGTGTATTGACAATAAACAGTTTCAATTTCAGAAATTTGATACGCTCTGGCAGCAAAAGAATACACAAATCGCGCGTTCTGAAGCTAAGCTGACAGATTCGTTTCATGAGTTTGTGCTGCCAAGTAAAACAGAACGAGCAAAACTGAGTGCGCAACAGCAATTAAAGCGCTACAGCAACACAACAGATTCCTTCTTACCGACCAATATAATTGTATTATGTGTTTTAGCAGTATCAGTGTTTTTTGGGCTGATTTTTATATTTCATTGGTTGATGCGCCCACGACCTGTGGTGAAGTGAGTATACAGTAGGCGTGAAATTTATTTCGCGCGCCATGCAAGCATAGGCACTGGGCTTTAGGCGTAAGGACGCGATATGAAATCGCTGCTACACATTCGTCTCTCTAAACTCACTTCTCGTTATTTGCTCAAACCATTCCCGGCTAAAGCCAGTCCTACGGGGGAAACAATAGGCACTGGGCTTTAGGCGCTAGGTCGTGATGTAAAATCTGCTACAGGCTCGTTTCTCGTTACTTAATCACTCATCTGTTTTAAGCTGTTTAGCGCGTTCTTCTGCATCAATAAGAGCTTGTGATTTTGGCTGTTTGGTTTTACTTTTTATCACAGGCTTTTCGTCAGAATTAGGGTCCCACGTAGGATCAAGCGATAAGTTTGCAAATGGATTATACGGCTTATCATCTTGTTGCTCGGTCTCTAAATTTGTTTCTTTATCAGCTTCATCAGAGTCACTAGCCATCTCTTCTAGCATATCGTCGTTACTCAGTTCGACAGACAAATCAACCGTATCTTCAGCAGGTTTTGTTGGTTCTTCAGGGCTAAATGACGCAGATTCGTCCTGTAGCTCTTGTTCAAGCGCTTGTAAGGCTTTTGCTAAATCATCATCGCTGATGTCGTCGTGATCGTCTGTTGTGCTTGGAGGCGTAACTGTTTGTTTATCTTCAGCAAAATTATCAGCAAACGATAAATCATCACCCATCAATGACGATAAGTCATATTCAGGCACGTCATCTTTAGACGGCTCATCGTCGGCAATAGGCTCTTTTGTTGAATACTCATCA